>SCUP01000337.1 GCA_004297665.1 Nitrosarchaeum sp.
CTATGTGCTCAAACTTATTATTAATAGTTGAAACAAAATTACTTAATGACGATGTAATAATTTTATCGGGATTTTCTTTTTGAATTATCTTCAAAACTCCTATAACTTTCTTAATTTGACTAAAAAAATATAGTAGTAACTCCTGTTCTAATAATTCTCCTATGTTAATTCCATGACATTCTAGAAATCTAATAATGTCTTTGTTCTTATACCAATTAGTAGTTATTTGGATTGTGAGTTCATCTAATAATATTTGATCTTTTTCGTCAAAATACTCTTCAACAAATGTACATTCAATTCCATTTTGAGTTAATATTTTATGTGATTGGTAATCAAAACATATTTTTTTTGAGTTTGGATTTTTAATAAGTTCATCTAATTTAGTGATATCTTCTAAATTTCCTAATAGAATAATTATGTTAGTCAATGTTTCTGTTTTATTTTAAATAAGTTGATTTTAAATGTCCTTCATTTCTGTTAATGCCTTTATTGGTTTCTAGTATTTTGGGATCATTTCTTAGAATTTTTAGAATATCATTCATGAAAAACACTGTTTTAGGTCTCATTTTTGAATAAATTTTTCTTACAAATTTTAAATCTTCATCTCTATCTACAGTCCATCTCATATGTGATAAATTTTGGTTGTTTTCATAATTAAACACATTAAACTTGTCAATGTTCCTATGAACATAGGTTGTAACATGTTCTCTATCTCTTTCTGTTTTTGCAATTTTGTGAATTTTTTTTAATAATTCAAATGAAAATATCTCTACATCCAAACCGTCTGGATATGTTGGTCTTATTGCATTGGATACAAAATCAAATTTATTATCTTTGTAAAATTTAATCATTTTTTCCACAAGTCGTGGATCAATTAGTGGACAATCACTTGTTATTCTAATTATTGGGTCTGCATCAATCTCAAGTGCGCACTGATAATGTCTATTTAAAACATCATTTTTATCTCCTACAAAACCTATTACTTCATTATCTTCTGCAATTTTAAGTAAAATTTTATCTTTTTTACTCCTTGTAGTGATTAGTGCAATTTGATGAATTGAATTTATTCTTTTTACTCTATTTAACACATGCCAAATCATGGGTTTATTTTCTATTTTTGCTAAAACCTTGTTTGGTAATCTTTTTGATTCAGTTCTTGCCTGAATCATAATAGTAGCTTTTTTACAAAACATAAATCATCTTTAATTGATTATTAAATATTGTATTGATAAATCCAATATATCTACATTATGTCTTTCCAATTTACTGGAGTATCTTTTTTAATGTCTTTAAATGCTCTTTTTCCTAATATCACATCATAATATTTTGGTGGTATTCCGTCAGATGGTCGTTTAATAGATAACACGTTAGCCGTAATCTCATCTCCTTTTTTTATATCATCTTTTGCTATGATGGATCTTCTTGCAATATTTCTAATACTAATTTCTGATTTCTGAGGAATTTTTATTCCGTCTCCCTTTACTATCTCAACTACTTTAATTTCATCAATTAATTTTTTTAGATCATTTGGTTGGATAGAGAATGAATGATCAGGACCATCCATTTTTTTATCCAAAGTAAAATGTTTTTCTATTATCTCTGCACCAATACTCACTGCAACCAAATCAACAAGTTTTGAATCCCCATTATCCGAATAACCTACGGATAATCCAAATTTATTTTTTAATGTAATTATGGATAGTAAATTTGATTCATCCGGGGATGCAGGGTAATTAACAACACAATGTAATAATGCAATTTTATTTAACCCTTCAAACATACACCAATTAATAGAATCTTGAATCTCTTGTAATGTTGATGAACCTGTAGATATTATTGTTGGCTTGTTCTTTTTTGCAATGTGACGAATCAATGGCATATTGGTAATATCTGATGATGCAATCTTGAAACATGGAACTTTTATCTTATCCAAATAATCAACACTTTCAATATCAAATGGAGTTGAAAAAAATGTTATTCCTATATTTTTTGCATGATCTTTTATTTCACCAAATTCGTTATAATTAATCTCTACTTTCTTGAAGAATTTAAAATATGGATTAGATTCAGTAATGAAATTTTCTGTTTTATATGTTTGAAACTTTATTGCATCGGCACCTGCATTATATGCTTCTTCGACAAGTTTTTTTGCAATTTTGATGTCTCCATTATGATTTAATCCTGCCTCTGCAATAAAGTATGTTCTACTCCCGATTTGTTTTCCATCTATTTCAAAAACTACCAAGCTGTCCAACCTCCATCAATTATCACATTTGCTCCTGTCATATAGCTAGAAGCATCAGAAGTCAAAAATAATACTGCTCCAACATATTCTTCCTTCTTTGCCATTCTCCCTAACATTGTTTTATCCGAATATCTTTTGATAAATTCATGGTTTTGATTATTTTCAACACCTCCTAATGAAAGAATGTTAACTCTAATTCCTGTATTTCTCCAATGTGATGCTAGATATCTAGTGAAATTTATCAAACTTGCTTTCGTTGACGCATATGCTATGGAAGAATTCAATCCACTTTTTCCATAAATTCTTTGATCTGCAGCAACAAGTCCATAAATAGAACCTATATTCAAAATAATTCCATGTTTTTGTTTTTTCATTATCTTACCAACTTCTTGACAACATAAAAAAACACCTGTCATATTAACAGAAATAACACTATTCCAACTCTCCAGTGTAAATTCTTCAAATTCAACCTTTCTTTCTTTCTGACCTTCTTGAAAAGCTGCATTATTAATTAATACATCAATTCTTGAAAATCTCTTAATTGTCTCTTTAACTAAATTTGTTATGGATTCTTTATCTGTTACATCTAATTTAATTGGAAGTATATCAATGTTATACTTAGTTCTTAATCTATCTGCCTGTTTTTTACATCTTACAAAGTCTAAATCAGCTAAAACAATATTTGCACCTGCTTGACATAGACCTTCTGCATATTGTGTCCCTAATAATCCCCCAGCACCAGTTAGAATAATTACTTTATTCGATACGTCAAAAAGTTTTTTTACATTCAAATAGAATTATCAATATTAATTTTAACAACTAATTAATTAATCAATCGTACTTCAATTATTTTTTAATAAAATGTACTAACAACTGGGCTCCAAATTCTTCAAATGTACAATTCTGTCCAAACATTTCTTGAAATATGACCTCTGACTTTAATCCTATTTCATTAATCTTAGAATTTGGTTTAGGCTCATCAGGAAAGCTTAATGCTGGATTAATTACACGTGATATATAATAAAATGTGCCTAAACGATTAATGGATTTTATATTGAAAAGATCCTTTATCTTATCAAAAACTATGTTTTCTTTTATAGGAAGATTATACCATCTAATATTGATTGGTTCTAAATTAAATCTCTCTCTAATTTTATTAAGACGTTGTATCCCTTCCATGGATTGCTCTGCAATAATCAAAGAACCATTTTGAGCCATTTTATCATATAATGTATTAAATAATTTAATTTGATCATTTTCACTTGGTTGATTGATGAAACATCTACAGGATATTATAGTGTCAAAATATGAATCCTTTAGATTATTTACATCTTCAATTTCAAAAGATAATCTATTTTTTATTGCTTCATCTTGCATTAAATGAAGTTTCTTTGCTTCACTTATCATTTCTTCTGAATAATCAATTCCTTTTACTTTTCCTTCAGTAAATTTAGAAAACATTAACGTACGTTGACCATTTCCACACCCTATATCTAAAAGTGAAAATGTTTTTTTTGATTTTAGCTCATTTATTATAAACCTGTTCTCTAATTCTACAACATGATAATCGCTATGTGCACCATGAGGATTATCTTTTGATTTTTTGGCATAGTTATTCCAAAATTCCTTATTTGATTGTGGGGTAAATTTATTCATGTAAGTCTTTCATTATATGATTATTAATTCATTTATTTTTTAAATACATGTGTAGATTTATCTACTTATAACAATGGATAATTCTATTGAGAATTCTATTTAGAACATCTGGAGGTAAAGCTTCAGGAAAAGAACTCGGTTTAGGGCATATCTTCCGATGTATTCATCTTGCAAATAAATTAAGATCAAATATGATTTATTTTTTAATTGAGGATTATGGTAATGTAAAAAAAATTCTAAAAGAAAAACATTTCAAAAATATTATTCTGCAAAATCCAAATGTTAATCTTACATCTGATATAAAAAAAACTAAGGAAATTATCAACAAAAATAAAATTGATATTGTAATTGTAGATAAATATAAAACTAAAAAAAAATACCTACATGAAATCAGAAAAATTTCTAAACTTGTTTTTATTTCTGATTTAAATAATAACGAATATCCAGCAGATGTGCTCATTAATGGGTTCATTGGACTCCAAAACCAAATAACCACAAACAAATATGGTGCAAAATGCTTTCTTGGGCCTCAATACCAAATTCTAGATGATAAATATACCAAAAATTCACCAATTAGAAAAAAGAAATGGACTCTTCTTGCATCATTTGGTGGCTATGATGAACATAACCTTTCAGGATTATTATGTAATATTTTATCAAAATATGATGATAAAATCAAAACAAGATTAATCTTAGGTCCTGCTACAAGTAAATCCAACGCATTACTCATGCTACAAAAAAAATATGAGAAATCAATCTCTATCATTTCACACACAAATAATATGCAAAAAGAAATACTTGATTCAAAATTTGGAATTTGTTCAGGTGGGATAACATCATATGAATTTGC
The DNA here is from genome assembly GCA_004297665.1 of Nitrosarchaeum sp. Lineage (GTDB taxonomy): Archaea > Thermoproteota > Nitrososphaeria > Nitrososphaerales > Nitrosopumilaceae > Nitrosarchaeum. The sequence goes on from SCUP01000337.1 coordinate 4,752, forward strand.
TATTATGAAAATACCATTTTCTATAGTCTGTCAATATAAACATCAAATGATAACTGCAAAACAATGGCATAAATATAAACTAGCAAAAAATCTTGGATTCCCAAATAGTTCTCTTCCAAAAAAAATTGATAATTTCTTGAAAGAAATCTCAGAAAATAAATTTCATATTGACTCTAATCGACACATAATTGATGGTTTTGGTGCAAGAAGAGTGGCAAAAGAAGTACTAAATCTTATGAATGATAAAATTAGGTAATATTAAAACTTGATAATTTTCTAATGTTGTTTACTACAAAATCTTGTTGTTTACGAGAAATTGTTGGAAATAGAGGAAGAGTAAGACATTCATTATATGCTTTTACAGATACTGGAAAATCTGTATCTTTTAACCCCTTCTTTTTAAAATTAGAAAACATGTGAATTGGTTTGTAGTGAACAGTGGTTCTAATTCCTTTTTTAAATAACATCTGATGAACTTTATCACGCAAAACTCCAAAATCTTCTTTGATTCTAATTATGTACAAATGATAAACATGTTCTTTTGCTTTCTCATAATTGACAATTTCTATTCCTTTTACTCTGTTTAGCTTTGAATTATAATATTTTGCAGCTTGAATTCTTTTTGAAGATATCTCATCAATACGAGACAACTGTGCCAATCCAAGTGAGGATCTTACCTCATCTAGTCTATAGTTATATCCAGGCTCAATAGTGTCATAATCCCACGGGTTGATAGTTTTGTTTCTCTGTATCAGGTTTCTATTCAGTCCATGATTACGTAAAGTCATTACTCTAGTAGCTAATTTTTTGGAATCTGTAATAATCATTCCACCCTCTATTGTGGTTATATTTTTGGTTGGATAGAAACTAAAACACCCAGCATCACCAAATGTGCCTACATGTTTTTTCTTATAATATGCTCCAAAAGCATGGGCTGAATCCTCAATTACATGTAATTTATTTTTCTTGGCAATGCTCATAATCTTATCCATATTGCAAGCAAGTCCTGCAAAATGAACAGGAATTATTGCCTTTGTTTTTCTAGTAATTTTTTTTTCAACCGAATCAACCGATATGTTAAGTGATTCATCAATATCTGCCAAAACAGGTGTAGCGCCACTTAATATTACGGCATTTGCTGTTGCAATAAATGTCATATCTGGAATGATAACCTCATCGTTGTGTCCAATATTCAAACTAACTAGAGATAAATGCAGTGCTGATGTTCCATTTGAAACTCCTAGAGCATGATGACTTTTTGTTTTTTTTGCAACAATTGATTCAAATCTTCTTAATTTTGGCCCATCAGTAAGATTTGGTGTATTTAGACTTGAAAGCATGGCTTTTTTCTCCAAATCTGTAATCCATGGTTTTGATAATGGAATTTCCATCTTCTTAATGTGTTGTAGATGTTATAATATATGAATTCGCAAATACAATTTTATATTTACTTTATTCTTTTTCACGTGTGGATACAGCTGTAATAACTACGGGTGGATTGGGAACTAGATTACTCACATATACAAAAAGCAACCCAAAAACCATGTTACCTCTTTATGAAAAAAGCCATGATCAATCACAAGATCCATTGCTAAGACCATTAATAGAAATCATATTTGAAAATTTATTCAATCATGGATTTAGAAAATTCTGTTTTATTGTAGGAACCAAAACACAGGATTCAATATTTAAGCAAATGTTACCTGATCCTGATTATATTCGACTATTGAAAAAAAGAAACATCGCAGTTGATAAGAGATTCATAAAAACACTCACAAAACAATACTCTCAAATGAATAAATGTAAAATTAAATGGATTTCTCAATCCTCTCCTATGGGTTTTGGTCATGCACTTCTTTCAGCAAGCAAATTTGTAGGAAAAGATAACTTTATTCTACATGCTGGAGATGCATACTTTCCTACCACTGATTTTATTCCAAAAATGATTGAAAAATTTGAAAGATATGACCCTTCTGTAATGCTATTACTACAGAGAAAAAAATTACTAAAAGGATACGGTATTGCTCAAATTAAAAGATCTGAAAACCAAAACATCGTTTATGACGTTCAGGAAAAACCAAAAAAACCTCTTAGTAATTTGGCGATTCTTCCACTTTATCTTTTCAAATCTGACATTTTTGATTCTCTTCGAAAAACCTCAAAGGGATATAACTGTGAACTGCAAGTCACTGATGCAATTAAAACATCAATTAATTCAAACAAGAAAGTAATTGGAGAGATTTATGAAAAAAAACATTGGTTTGATATAGGTTCTCCAGAAAATTACTTTAAGGCTTTGACTTATTCATACAAAATTTCAAACTGATTTTTTACAACAGATTCTTTTTTAAGCACAACTGTTAATTATGAAATTAATTGATGTGAATACATTGACATTAAACATTACAAATTCAAATTCACTAAAGGAAAGAGCCAAAAAGGTAATTCCACATCAAACAGGAACTTTTAGTAGATCTGCATCTCACTTTGTTGAAGGCATTTATCCTGTTTATATCGAATCAGCACAAGGTTCTCACTTTACAGATGTCGATGGAAATGAATTCATAGATTATTTGTGTGCGTTAGGACCAATTACTTTGGGATATAATTACAAGGCTGTCAATGATGCCATAATTAATCAGCTAGAGAAAGGAATCCTTTTTTCACTTCCACATAGAATTGAAGTAGAAGCATCTGAGCTATTTTGTGATACCATACCACATGCAGATATGGTGAAATTTGAAAAATCTGGTTCAAATGCAGTAACCGGGGCTGTTAGAGCAGCTCGGGCATTAACAAAAAAAGAAAAAATTGCATATTGCGGTGGAGGAGGTGTATGGCATGATTGGCAGGCTGCAATGGTAAGTCGTGATGGAGGAGTTCCAGAATTTAATAAACAACTTTTGAAGGTTTTTGAATACAATGACATTGATGGTCTTGAACAAATATTTGATGAAAATCATGGAGAAATAGCTGCAGTTGTAATGGAGCCAACAATGTATGAAAAACCAAAAGATGATTTTTTGCATAAAGTTAGAAAAATCGTTGATTCTAATGATGCATTATTGATTCTTGATGAAGTAATAACTGGATTTAGATTTGATCTACAAGGAGCACAAAAATATTTCAACATCAAAGGTGATTTCACATGTTTTGGAAAAGGAATGGGTAATGGTCTTCCAATTTCTGCAATATCTGGACCAAATGAATTCATGAAAATTTTTGATGAACTTTGGGTATCATCAACAAACAATAGTGAAAGTTTGTCCTTGGCAGGAACAATGGCAGTAATTAATGAAATGAAAGAAAAAAATACAATTGCAAAATGTTGGGAAACTGGAAAAATACTATATGATAATTGGAACAGAATTGCAGAAGAAAATAATTTGAATGTAAAAATGAGTGGATATCCAGTACGAATGCATATGGATTGTTATGAACATGATGGAGGTGTTTCTGCAGAACTAAAAGCTTTGATTCTTCAAGAATTAGTCAAAAAAGGAGTTTTCATGTCTCCAAGCTGGGTTGGAATATCGTATTCTCATTCTAAAAATGATATTGATTCTACATTACAAATATTTGATCTAGTTTGCAAAGACATAAAAAAAATTGAAAATAATAATTACAAAAAATTCATCAAAGGTAATATGCCAAAAACGGTATGGACAATGAAAATATTACCAACAAAAAAACATATTTCATGAAATACTTAGATTATCACATGTTATCTTGTTTTGATTAGTTATCTTCACATACAAAAATTTTCAAATTCTACTTTTTATGTAATCTATGGGTAAAACAGGAGAAGGATCTGTTTTTGATAAAACCGCCTTGTAAATTGATGTGTAATCAAACATGTAAATAAGAGAAATTGTTTTTGTCAAAATATTTCCTGAAACAGAATGAACTTCCTTAAAGTCTATATCTTTTTTTATAAAAAATTCTTTAACTATGTTAAATCTTTCTTTTGTTTTTATGTAATCATCTTTTCCTTGTAAGAGTATAGGTTGCACTACCGATGGTTTTTCCCATGATACTATGCCATTATGACATGCTTCTATCACATCTTCTATGATTGCGTGAATCTTTGCATTTTCTTGCAAAGATGATTTGAATCTTGTTGCAGTTGCTTGTAATCCGTGAGGATAATAAATAACAGGAATTCCAGATATCCAACTAGCCAAATCAATTGATGGATTTGAATCTGATAAATTATGAGAAAATATTTTGTTTTTCATAATGTCAAGTTCGTTTAATGATTCAATAATATCATTTTTCTCAATTGGAAGTACTGAATTTAATATTTTTAGAATTGAATAAGTAAAATTGACAAGAGATGTTCTTGGAGAATGAATAAGTGGAATTTTTCTAAACATAATTTGGTTGTTTTTACAAAATTTTTCTAGTTTACCTCCTGATGAAAACGCAATCAATCTGCAATCTATTTTTTTTGCAGAATTTACTACTGTCAAAGTCTCAGACGTATTTCCAGATATGCTTGTTGTGACTACTAGTGTATTTTTATCTACCGTCTTTGGTAAGAGATATCCTTTGACAAGTGATACATGTATATCACTTTTAGATAATATTGAAGAAAATAGGTCTCCAATTGTACCTGAACCGCCCATTCCAGCAAAAACAATATGATCAATATCGTGAAAATCTACTTGTTCATGATTGGATTCAAATGATTCACGTGCAATCTCCGGCCATTTGTCATAAACTTTGTACATCTTTTGCAAGTCATATTTTTCTATAGTTGAAATATCCAATATTCTGAATTTTATGTCTACAATAAAATATCTATCTAAATGTGATGAATATCTTTTTAATTAATAAATTAACTATCTGCCAGAATCACATTATGCCTGTTTTTCAATTGATTTTTAAAAAGCCTGATTTTGAGATGATTTATGGACAATACAGCAATTGATTCCTCTTTGAGAACAGTGGAATGGAAAGACAACAAAGTAATCATGATTGATCAGACCAAACTACCAAATCAACTAGTATTTGTAAAATATGATGACTTTAATCAAGTTGCAGATGCTATTAGAACTCTAGTTGTAAGAGGTGCTCCTGCAATTGGAGTATCAGGCGCTTTTGGCTTAGCTTTGGCATCTTTACAAAGTAAAGCAACTACAAAAAGTGAATTAATTTCTGATTTGGAAAAAGCAAGAAAAATTCTATATGAGACAAGACCTACTGCTGTAAATCTGAAATGGGGCTTAGATAAAATTATGACAGTTGCAAATTCTGGAACTACAGTTGAACAAATCAAGCAATCAGTAATCAATGAAGCTAAAAAAATGGCAGATGAAGATATACAAATAAACAAAACTATGGGAAAATATGGCTCTGTTTTGTTTGATAACAATGATACTATAATGACTCATTGCAATGCTGGTGCATTAGCTACAGTAGCATATGGAACAGCATTAGGTGTAATTAGGGCAACAAGGGAAAGTGGAAAAAACATCAAAGTAATAGCTACTGAAACAAGACCAGTACAGCAAGGCTCTAGACTAACAGCATTTGAGTTAAAACATGATGGATTTGATGTCAGTCTAATTCCAGATACTGCTGTAGGATATTCGATGGCAAATGGACTAGTCAATAAAGTAGTAGTTGGTGCAGACAGAATTGTAAGAACTGGTCATGTCTTTAATAAAATTGGAACATATCAAGTAGCAACTATGGCAAAGCAACACGGAATTCCATTTTATGTCGCAGCTCCACTATCCACCTTTGATATGAAAAGTGATGCCAAAGATGTAATTATTGAAATGCGAAAAGGAACCGAAGTAACTGGAATTGGTGATAAAAAAACAGCTCCTGATGACATTAATGTGATTAATCCAGCATTTGATATGACTCCGCCTGAGCTAATCTCAGGAATAATCACTGAAAAAGGCGTGGCCAAACCACCATATGAAGAATCGATTAAAAAATTATTTGAAGCTAATTAATAGAAAGTTTTTATTGATTTTAAATATGCATTTAACAATATGAGTACTGTCACTGCACAAGCCATAAAAGATTCCCTAAAGCAATGCATGGATCCCGAAGTCCCGCTAAATATTGTTGAGATGGGATTAATCTATGGAATTGATGTGGTGGAAAACAATAATGTCAATATCAAAATGACCATGACCACACAAGGTTGTCCACTACATGAGACATTGGTTCAAGATGTAACAAGATATGCCAAAAAAGTTCCAGGTGTAAACAACGTCAAAGTCGATATAGTTTGGGAACCAAGATGGACAATGGATAGCATGACTGAAGAAGGAAAAGCAAAAATCAAAAACATGAGTAAGGCAATGACTACTCCTGCACCAATCAATTATGAAACTGCATTGCCTCAAGGAGTTGGAAAACTAGTACAACAAGAAGATGGTTCAATGGTACTAGCTAATGAACATGAACAAGGGTTCATGGTTAATCAAGCCATTGTAGATTTTTGGAAGTCATGCAATGGACAACGCAAAGTTACTGAATTAGTAGAAATGTTTGCACAACAAACAGGCCTGCAAAGAAATCAGGTAGAAAAAGAAGTGATGCAATTATTACAACAACTACGTGAAGGTGGCTTGATTGCAATACCAACCCAACCTGATACACCAAATGTTCAATTCAAAAAATAATACTAGAAAATATAACTTGAGCTTGCACCATCAAAATTAATTACAACCCCTGAAAGATATTTTATTTTATTTTGAATTATAGCTTTGACAAAATTTCCAATCTCTTCTGGTTCACCAAGTCTTTTCATTGGTAGTGATTTTTTATATTCTTCAATGTTTTCTATTAGTTCTTTGGTTCTGTCTGTACTGATTAATCCTGGTGCAATGTTGATACAGCTGATGTTTTTTGCTGCGTAATCTTTGCTTAGAATTTTAAATACTTCGCTAAATGCGGCACGATATGCAGATGATATTATTAATTTTGAGTTTGGTTCTTTGATTACACTAGAACTGATCAAAAATATGTACCCGCCATCATTAATCTTGATATTTTGTAAAATTATACAAAATCCCAAAAATAACTGATTGTGATATTTGTTCCAATCCTCTTCTGTAATATTTGCAAATTCTTTGGCTGTAGGTCCACCTGTATTGAGAACCAATACGTCTGTTTGATTATGAATTCGTACAAATTTTTTCACACTATCCAAATTTGATGTATCTATATCATTTCTTGATGCTGCAAAAACATCCATTCCTATTGATTTTAGTGATTCTGAAATTGCCTTACCCATCCCTCTGGAACCACCAAGAACAATTGCTCTAGTCATATTATTCTAAGAAATTATTCTGTAATTAAATTTCTTTATTGTTTGTAATTTTATTCGCTGAGGATCTTTTCTTATAAAACCATTTCTCAGCCTTGTTACTGATCTTTTCTGCCTGTTGGTTAAATGCGATTTTGAAATTTATTAATCATGCAAAAACTCTTAGGACTGTTTCTGTTTGCTGTTCTAATTTCAGGAGCTTTTTCCTCAAGTTTTGCATTTGCACAAATAGGACCTACAGCTGAAGATGATTTATATTCAGTCAATGAGGATTCAATTCTAACTGTAGCTCCTATGGGAGTTTTGTTAAATGACACAAGTATTGACAGTGATATCTTTGCAATTATACAAACTAATGTTGGTTTTGGAACTCTCACACTAAATTTGAATGGAAGCTTTACCTACCAACCAAATCAAAACTTTGATTCTGTTGATTCATTTACATATATTGCTACTAATGGAACTCATAACAGTAACAATGCCACAGTTACATTATTTGTTAATCCAATTAATGATGCACCAATAGCTCAAAATGATACTGTATCTACACCAGAAGACACTCCAGTTACAATCCAAGTACTAAACAATGACTCTGATGTTGATGGTGATTTCTTCATAATTAATTCTATAACACAAGGAACTAATGGAACCGTCACAACAAACGGCACTACTGTCACTTATATCCCAAATCTAGATTTCAATGGAACAGATTCTTTTGCTTATACAATATCTGATGGAATACTTACTGATGATGCAACTGTATCTGTTACAGTAGGTTTAGTTAACGATGCACCAACAGCCCAAAATGATACTGCATCTACACTAGAAAGTACTTCAATAATAATCCCAGTACTAAACAATGACTCTGATGTTGACGGTGATCTACTTACTATACATTCTGTAACACAAGGAGCTAATGGAACTGTTACAACAAATGGTACAACTATTACTTATACTCCACATCTAAACTTCACCGGAACAGATTCTTTCACTTATACTATATCTGATGGAGTAAATACTAGTAATTCTGCCACAATTACAGTAATTGTTACGTCTGTTGATGATGAATCTGATGAGGAACACAATGATAAAGTCAACATTTGTCATAAAGATAAGAAGACAATTTCTGTTTCAGAAAATGCTATTCCTGCACATCTAAAGCACGGTGATGTACTTGGTGTATGTATTAATGAACATGATGACGATCATGACAGTAGTAAACACAACGGTAATCATGATGATAAACATGATGAAATTACCGACAAAAAAGCAATAAAAAATCAGATTAAGGCATTAAAGAAAGACTTCAAAGCAAAAGAAAAAGAACTCAAAAACCAACTAAAAGATTTGAAGAAAGATAAGAAATCTCATGATGATCATGACGATTAGTCTAAAATTTATGCCTAAGATTATTTTTAATAAGAAATTTTTTACTATTTAGATTTCTTTAATTTCTGTAATTGTTCCTAGCACTGAATCCATCTGAATAATAGCTTTTTTCTCATTCCATCCAAGGGCAACATACCAATCTCCTGCATCTCCATCATATTTTGTCTCTAATGTCTTGATATTTTCTGGTTGAATGTCATATTTTTTTGCAATACCTGAAACAGCTAAAGCAATTGCATCTTTTTCCTTTTCCAGCCTTCTCTTCATTAACCCTATTCCGGGACTCATAACATCTCTGATTCATTTCATCTAATATAGTTAATTCCCAAAATTACCCACAATGTTTAATTTTTTTTATTTGATGCATTTACGACACTTCAAATATCGTAATCAATAAGGAAATAAAGTGAAACTAATCCAAAAATTTTCAAATTCATCACTTGCAAAAACTAGCACACTTGTATCACTTGTTTCAGTTCTTGCAGTAATTGGACCTTTTGTAGTTGTATCTGCAGGTTTTTGGGATGCAATATCTCATCTCCAAAAAGAGCCTGAATTCTTTTGGAGTATTCCGCACATTGTAGTTTACACTGGTGTTTCAATAACTACTAGTGCAGCAATCATAGGAACAATCCTTTTACTTGGAAACTCTACAAGAAATTCTCTAAAAAAGGGAATAATATTTGTAATTATCGGTTCACTAATTCAAATAGTTGCAGGATATGCCGATTCAATCTCCCATGATATTTTTGGAATAGATGGTTTGATCTCTTGGTCACATCAACCGCTGGAATTTGGCCTAGTCTTATCTGCTTTGGGTGGATTTCTAATATTAAAAAATCTAGAAAAAACAAAACTCAAAGTATTACTTCCTTTCTCAATTATCTCATTTTTGTTTTTTACAACCTGGCTTATTTTTAATTTGGTCTTGATTTTTGGTCATACAATACAATGTCTTCCAGTCTACAAGATATTTTTATCTGGCTGCTCTATTCTGTAATTTTTTAATTTCATATATGATGATACAATAATCATTACTGCACCTACAAATATCATCACACCTGGTGATATCATGGCATCTGAACTTGCATCTCCAAGTTCTATTTTCAGATTTATTTGGTTCTCTGTTGGATTTGTTATTTTTATAGTATAGACTCCACTTTTTTCAAAATTAAAATAACCTACAGACATCTTTGTTTGAATCCCCTCTTCAGCAATTACATTCAGATTATTATCTAAAATCTGAACAAATACTTGATTTCCTACAAATTCTGGCATGAATACTTTGTAATATCCGATGCCCTTTCCTTCCAAGTTTAGCTCTACATCGTATGAATTAGTTGATTTTAACACAATTTCTTCAGATATTTTGGCTCCTTGTAGAAAAACAAATGATATCCAAATCATTCCAATTACACTTAACACTAAACCCATTTTGAATAGAGAAATCTTCAATTCATTTTATTAGTGATTGCTTGTTTAATAAAATAATCTGAGGGCTCGGAGGGCTTCGATCCCTCGACCTAGCGGTTCGAAGCCGCTCGCACTATCCAGACTGTGCTACGAGTCCAAACAAGTAAGAATTTAACAGGCCTAAATATCTGTCTAGATACT
>SCUP01000356.1 GCA_004297665.1 Nitrosarchaeum sp.
TAATAGACCGGTTTTAGTTGTAAATGCAATGGGACGTAGAAAAACTCAAAAAATTATACGCTCTGGTCCAAAAAACGCAACAACTGGAATGTGTCCATTATGTAAAACAATAGGTAAGGTCTTCCTTCTTGGTCCACCTGGTCAAGAGAGAGGAAAATGCGAGAAATGTCGTCAGGAATTTGAATTATAGTTCAAAAAACTAACTAGCCCATCAAAATAATTACCCATAACTTTTTAAGACAAATTTTTCATGATAAATAATCATGAGTTCAGAAGCTGAAACAATCTATGAGCGAGTAGCAAAACTCGAAGATGAGATTGCATTACTTAGAAGCGAAGTTGATATTCTTAAACAAGCACTGCGAAACAAGATTGCCAGACACGAGATATCGATGATCAAAAAAGGACAAGATATCAGTTCTATTATTGATTAATTTTTTGTCTTTATACTTCTTATTAATTCTAAAATAAAATCAACATCTTCTGCGTTTGGGTTGATCTCTAAATATTTATTCAAATACTCTAATGCGACATCAGAGTTTAATATCCTCTCTTCTAGTATTCCTTTATCCCTTATGTCATCTGGTGAATTAGGTTCTATAGATAAAACCATGTCTGTACATCTCAATGCTTTATCATAAACAAAAGACTGAACATAAGAATTTTTTAAATTTCTAGCTAATCTAACAAGAATTTGCTCATGTCCTATCTCATCAAGAAATTCTGGTCTGAACTCCAATTCTCCTCCGAAATTCTCATCTAGAATTTCTTGCAGATCATCTACATCTAACAATATCCCGTCATTGAATGGATCTAAAATCATCTCTTCATTATATTTTACCAATATGTGACTTGGGAATCCAATTATCTTAAGTTCTAACCCTACAAATTTTGCAATTTCAACATATAGTATGGAAATTGTTATTGGTAGTCCTGATTTTTTGTCAATTACTTCATTTAAAAAATTATTTTTTGGATTGTAATAATCATCATTATCTCCACTAAAACCTAAATTTTGAAAAAGATGCTCATTTAAAATTGAAATCAGATATGTAGGATTTTTT
>SCUP01000338.1 GCA_004297665.1 Nitrosarchaeum sp.
GAATTAATGGCACATAGCTTCATTGGTTCTTCAAGACTAAATGATATCACGGTATTGTCTTTTATGACCCCGCTAAAATATCTAAAGGCAAAAACATTCTCGCGTATTTCCCTGTCTCCCTTTTCACTGACAAATGCGCCGCAAAATGTTGTCTCATCAGATTCCATCTCAAAGTTATCATCTCCAACTACAAATTTTTTTGGCATGTTGACTATCTTGTCTCCCTCATTAAGATAGTCTTGAAATGTTTGCCCTACCTCTATTTCCTTTGATTTATCAAAGTAGGCCAGTTCTGTGATTGTTTTCTCTGCAAGATCATGTTGTGCATCGCAAAAACACGAACCGTAAGCGGGCTTGCAAGAGTCAGGATTCTCACTCAAAATAGCGACTTGCGTAAGTGTATCTCTGTGCAGATCACTTTGCAGCCAGTACACCTGATTATCTGCCATGGCATATCCGCACATACTACTGTACTCTGTATACATCAAAATCCATGGGCCCCTCATCAACACAATGTCTTTTTCTGGCACTGTTATTCCCATGTCTGCAAAAAGATCTACAAACACAGGCCTTGATACTGTCTCTATCATCTTGTGATAATCAATTAGACCGTCACTTGTTTTTGGGATTGTAGGATCAAACAGGTTTATCTTTTTGTTTTCAACGCTGTTTTGAATAGTTGGTTTTATCATTGCCTGTTTGATGCTGTAATAGTATTTTTCATCAGCAAAGCCATTGTCTGAAACAAGACGATACTCGGCTCCATCGTTTTTTAGAAACCAAACATATGTCTGATTAATTTTTGGCTTTAATGATTTTCCATCTGCAAGAATAATTTCAGAAAATACTGTGTTTATCTTGATTGTTGTATTCTGAGTATTGCCTTTGATATCTGCATGATCTGGACCTAAAACCCACTGGTTGTTTTCATATTTGGCAAGTTTAGCTCCAACTATCACATCAGAATCTTGAATTATCTTCTCGTCATGCCAAATCAGTTTCAGTTCTTCAGGATAATAGTGCTCGTCATTGCTCTGAGTAATAATGACTGCGATACTTGCTGCGATTGCAATTCCAATGATAACAAAAAGTCTAGTCTTCATTTTCTTATTCAACTAGAAATCTTGAATGTTCATAAAGTGTTCTACAAACTCTTTCTTTTACCAAATAGAAAAATACAGGTCAAATGACTAGACAATAATGGTAAATCCACTGGATATGACACTTGAAGCATTACAGAACATACAGGATGCAATAGATGAGATAAAGGTGAGAAAAAATATCACATCAGAAAAACAAACACTTGAAGATTATGACAAAATAATAACACATCTTGAGGATTCTATATCAGATATGATTAATGCTGTTGTGATATTTCAAAAGTATGATAATGCTTTGTAAATGACTCTATTGTCCCAAAATAATTACAGTTTTTGCACCTGTAAAATGCAGTTCCGCTTGAATGTGTTGCAATTGCCTCAGGCTCGTTATTTGAGCAATCCTGTTTGAAATAGTCGTGCTTACTTGCCATGTTTATTTTATACAAAATTTGTATTTAATCTTGATCATAACTATGCCCTGTTGACTAATCCCAACAATACAATTAAGAAATGATTTCAATTATTATCAATAGTCTTCATTTTACCTTACTGCATCTCCCATTTCCCAGTATTTGCCAAACGTAATTTTCAGAGGAACATTGAATGGAATTATCTCT
>SCUP01000392.1 GCA_004297665.1 Nitrosarchaeum sp.
TTCACCAAATCTAACAATTAGAATGAAAATAGATAATCCAAATGAGCTGACATATGGAATGCTTGGATTTTTTGCAGGCAAAGTTGGAAACAATTCTGTAAATATATCTGGTGTCGGAGAAATGGACAGACGCAGCTGCAAAGCATTGTGTGGTGGAATGGGAACTTCGGGCACATGTGCCAAATTTCTTTTTGGTGATGGAGATCCTGGTTGTGAAAAAGTAGATTTTGATAAAAAAGAGATGAATGAGATTCATGATGAACTAAACACTGCAGAAAAGGGTGATCTAATCACACTTGGCAGTCCCCAGTTAGGTCTAGAAGAAATCTCTGATCTTACTAGTAAACTAAAGGGCCGTTCCTTTAAAAAAAGATGCATGATATTTTGTCCTAGAACAGTAAAGGAGCAAGCAAGAAAAATTGGTTACACTAATGAGCTGGAACGAGCCGGATGTGAAATTCTTGCTGATTGTTGTACATGTCTTACTCCTTTGATCAATAAAGATAATGTTGACTCAGTTACTACAAACAGCATTAAAGGAGCATACTATTTGAAAAATTCCAACGGCGTAGATGTCAATCTAAAACCACTTTCTAAAATAATTGAAGATGAGACAAGATGAAAATTCTAGTTCAAGGAAAAACACAAGGAATAATCCTAAAATCACACCATTCAATTAATTTTCTAGGTACAGTTGATAAAAAAACTGGAATAATTAGCGACAAAAATCATGAGCTCTTTGATAAATCCATCAAAGACAGCATTCTAGTATTTCCAAATGGTGTTGGAAGCAGTGTAGGTGCATACACTATTTACTCTATCAAATCTAATAATACTGCACCACTCGCAATGATTTGTCAAAAAGCAGATCTTACTGTTGCAACGGGATGTGCTCTAGCTAACATTCCACTTGTAATAGTAGATGACAAGAAATTTCTATCACTTCAAACTGGACAAAAAATTTCATTAGATACTGAATCTCTTAATCCTATAACATTTCTCTAGTAACTATTCCATTTGGTTTTTCTTCTTTGAAAACTATTCCTTCAAATTTTTGAATCTCTGTATCTGGGTTTTTCCAATAATTTTTTGGCAATCCAGCTTTTTCACATGTATATTCTAGAAACTCTTCTTCGTTCCATCCATATTCAATTGGAACTTGTGGCAAAAGCAAACCAGAATAAAATCCATGTTTTACAATTAATCCGTCTCTTCCTACTTTGATTTGAGATAGATATTCCTCAGATTTACTTACAATAATTTTCTTGGGTGGTGTAAGTACAGTTACTTCAAATGTAATTGAATCTAGTTCTTTATGTTTCACGGGAGGAAATCTTGGATCTTGTGTTGCAGCTGAAATTGCTGCATCTTCTAATGCACTAAACAATGATTTATCTGGCAATGGATATCCAATA
>SCUP01000339.1 GCA_004297665.1 Nitrosarchaeum sp.
GAAATTCATTTCCATCCAGCGTGTACGTACAGCAGTTTACTTGATAGTCAGTATCTTTGAGCAAATCCCATACACGGTTATCGGCAAGTGCTTCAGATACTAGAAATTCCTGTGCAGTATCATTGACACTCTGAGGCCCTTTCCTTAGTTTGATCAAAATTTCCTGTTTTACAGAATCTGTAAAGGCATGCCCCTCTTTGCTTACTGCCCATCCTCGCATTACAAGCTTGCTTTCAGTATCTAGAGAAACGCATGCAACTCTCATTCTGTCATATCTGACAGCAGGAATATTTCCATCTTTACATTGAACATCAACTAATGCAACACCGCTTTTGATTTGCTTTAGTGGAGAATCAATCACTACGTTAAAGATGCCTTCATCTCCACACTCCCATCCTCTAGGATCACATATGTTAGCATCACGATTGAAACATGCTGTTCTATCGCTAGTACAAAATGGAAGTGATTGTTCTACCGTAAATCCTAGTGTCATCTGTGATCCAACAAGGTCATAAAGTTCAACTGTATAATGACCGGATTTTGATGGAGTAAAAGTCCACGTCAAAGTCTTGTATGGAACACATGGTTCAAGCATATACGAGTTGTTGGTTTCTGTATACAAATAATCAGGTTCATCAATTTTTTTTATCATTATTCCATATGTGGCATTTTTTGCATCTAGTGAATGATTGAATATATCATAAGTGATAAGAATTTCTTTGCCTGTTGTAAAATTCTCAGTATCGATATTATTTCCCTGACGTATCATTGGCATTGGATCCCTTCCGCCAAAAACCCAGTGCTCCCCTGAAATCTCTTTTTCAAAAATATTACATTTATCCCATTCCGGTTCTACTAATTGTGATTCTGAAAAGATTCCAAAGATTCCAGAGTATTTGTCATATCCCACGGTATCATTGTTAAGAAAAAACAATGCTCTATCATTTACATTAAAAACTTGATTTCCTAGTCGTATGTTGGCAGTATTTTGTCCAGCTGCAAACAATACATCTGAGTCTTGTTGGTTTTTGAGGAATTTTTCTACTTTAATCTCGTACAGATTATGTGTTGGCGAGAAAGTAGAGTCTACAGAAATCACTTTTCCCACTGCTATTACCTCACTAAAATCATAAATTTCTTGGGAATGAAAAGGGGGCATGGCATAGACATTTGTAGACAAAATTCCTGCAAATCCAATCCCAAATCCAAGTATCAATGCTAATGTTTTCCAATGTCGAGATAACCATTTCTTCATTTTCTTTTTCTCCAGTAAATCAAACCTATTGCAGACCCAACACCAATTATAATTCCAGAAATTATTATCTCCAAATCAAATTCAGGATTTATGCCAATACCGCCAAGTCCTACTTTCTTAGCTGCTAATTGGTATCTTTCATCATCAGTGTATGGATCATGAATAGTAGACATTTCATTGATCATAAATTTATCAAAATTTCCATGGTACTCACCTGTGTTTGGTGTCCTTCCTGAGAAAAAATAATACTCGTACACATTTCTATTCTGAATTGATTCATCAACCCAGTTTTGCAGATTATCTACTTTGATTGCTTGTTCTAGTTCCGAGCGCTTTTGTTCCATAAAGACAGTTCCTTTGTATTGATAGTAACCAACCCATCTGTCTACATCTTTTTGTTCATACTTTCCATTTATTATCCCATCAATGCATGGAGCATCTGGCCAATCGTCATTTTCAATACATACTGCAAAACCTTGTGGGAACAAAAGTGGGAAAATAATCATTCCAATAATTATCAAAAGTCTATTTTTCATTTTTCTAATTCCAAGAGACTGTCGATCTCAGTACTATAATGTGGAGAATCTACGGATTCTAAATCATACCAAACGGATGTAGTGATTTTATTGATCGGTCCTAATTTGTGAACAAAATCATCTGAGAAATACGAGACAAAATATTCATCTGGTTCCAGTTCAATAGGTTCGTATACAGATGTGGGATAAGGACATGTTACATTGCCATCCTCCTGATGTGAAACAGAACAACCTATGACATCTGCATACATTGGAGTCATTGTTGAATCAGCAGATAGTGTTATAGAACCGGTGATAAGAACTTGGTTTAGCATTATTTTCTGATTACTGACATTGGTGATTTTTGAAACAACAGTAGGAACTCCAGATAAATTTCCTTGTAATGTAGATATGTTGAGATTATTTTCATGGAATGTACCATAATTTTGCTTTGATATGATTTTCATTTCGGTTAATTCAATTCCTAAATTCTCTTCATTGTCTATTACAGTTACCAAAGGGCGAATCGCCCTGTCTGAAGGAGGCACAAAAAACCATCCATTTGATAAAAACCTCTCAACATGTTCTGGTTTGACACATGCAGGAGATCCAGTACTTGTTTTAATCACCACGGTTAGATTTCCTTTGCAAGAAATATCTGCTGAGGCTAATCCTGTTTTGAACTGTTTTAGTGGAGAAAGTAGATATGCAAATGGAGGATCATGTTTTCCGTTACAGGCATTTTCTCCCATGTATTCTGGATAGTTTACACCGATTATCCTAATCTGCGAAGTTTCATTTGAGAACGGTATTATCAGGACTCTTAGTTTTTCAGCTGCAATATCGGAGTACTGTGTCTCCTTTGAGTCTAACAATACAAAGAAATTGTCATCTTTGTGATCGCCCATCTTGGAATCAATAAGGTATCGTGGAAGTGCCAATGTGATCCAACTTTGTTTTGTAGTGGATGTGATATTCAAGACTAGTTCTGCGTTGTTGCAGTCGATACTAGTTTTGGAAATTGTTCCATTTGAAATAATGTATGGCACATCATAACGATACTTATCTGCAATTACAGAATATTTTTCAAACTCTGGATTGGAATAGTAAAAATCAGCATATGAAGGAGGAAAAACCTCTTTTCCAGTTTCAGCATCATACGTTGTGTTTGGTGGAACTTTATCTCCCAAGTATTGTGCATTGGCAGGTAAGACTATAGTTCCAATCATAGTAATTCCAATAATTATCAAAAATCTAGTATTCATCTTCTCTCCTGCCACTTTGCGTCATCAGATATTGCACATAGTAATGGCAGTTCTTTATCTATTCCATAATTTATTACCGTATCGTTAATTATTCCACCACTGAAAAAACCATAGGTGTTCTTGCCCCATATCTGTCCGCAGTATCCTATGGCAGAATCAGTATAATTGATGTTTAGTTTGCCAATTAAAAATTTAGGAGTCCTGTTGATATTTTCCTCAGATAGATAATCTATCAAAATGTCTGAATATTTTTGTTCTTCCTGCAGAGTAAAATAGGTCAGATTTGTAGTTGGTGCCACCAGTTCCACATATGCATCACAAAAACAAGAAGACATATTGACTTGGCATGGTTGTGGATTTTCTTGAAATACAGTCATACGGGATGGATTTGAAAGAGAATCTACTGCAAACCAATGCAGTTTGTCTGAATCATCTACTGCTATGCCACACACAGGATCTCCCCCAATACTGGTAGCACTTTTAACAACCAAGTCTTTGGGAGTATTCATCTGATTTTCTGTTAATAGTTTTTCAAAATGCAAGGACAGTCGAAATTGATAGATGGCATCCACACACTCATCAAATTTCTCTTGTGTTATTCCGTTTGGTAATCCAATAGCATTAATCATGTATGTGCCATTAAATTCTTCATCAAGTAAAGTTGAATGTTTGGCGAGATGTTCAAGTATTGGTTTGTCACATCCTATGCTGGATAATTCCTTTTGGTCATACCAATAATTACGAGAAATAAGGGATTGTTTTGGTTCAACTGGTAGTACATGCGGTATGCCGATAACTATTTCATCTGATGTAATCTCTCCTCCCAGTGCACCATTGTATTCAGGAATGTAACCTCTCAAAGTAAGGCTCTTCATACTAGTTCCTTTGATGCAAATTGGTTTTCCGTTATTCTTTTTGATAACAGGTTCCAGACCTATCTTACAAACAACATCTTTTGGTTCTATTCCAGACTTTAGTTGTTTTAACGGTGATTCTATGACTGTTGAACCATTATCAACCACTGTAAAGCCTAGACCATAATTTCCTGAACGTGAATCTTTTATCTCAAAATTATAAAATCCTGTCATACTTGGAGTGAATTCCCAATCTATTGTCTTGTAAATAGTACATGGTTCAAGGATTATGTGTTGATTTAATATTGCCCTGACTTCAAATGCTGTTCCATTAGAAACCAAAATTGTACTATCAAGATCAAATTCTTGTGCGGAATCTGAAAGATTAGAAACGTCATAGGTTATTGTAACCAGCTCATCTTTTTTGAAATTCTCAATGTCTCTATTGGCTCCTTGCTGAATTTTTGGGGCTATTCCTGCTCCGCCAAGAAACCAGTGCTCTCTTGGAATCTCTTTTTCAAATATATTGCATTTGTCCCATTGAGGTTCTACTAATTTTGAATGTAAGATTCGAAGGATTCCATCATATCTATCATAACCAAGTGTATCATTGCTAAGAAAAAACAATACTCTGTCATTTACACTAAAAACTGAATCTCCAGATCGTGGGGAGACAGTCTTTTGTCCAGCTGTAAAGACAATGTTTGAATCCTGTGAATTTTTGAGGAATTTTTCTGTTTTGATCTCATACAGATTATGCGTTGGAGAAAAAGTAGAGTTGACAGAAATAACTTTTCCAAGTAATATTACATCACTGTTATCATAGATTCGTTGGGAATCAATAGGTGGCATTGCATAGATGTCGTTTACAGACAAAATTATTGTCATACAAATCAGAATTAGCATTATTACAAAATATTTCATAATATGATTAAAAGTTGAATAGGAAGTTCATAAAGTGTTCTAAGATTTCATCTTCATATGATAAATGGACTTTAAGATCGTCACGGGACAAAAGGAATTACGTTTCCTGTCTGCTGAATCTTGACAGAGTTTATCTCATTCATATTACTAATGTCGTTTATCTTCATGCTTCCATCCATTACAGTATACAGGTAGTCATCAATGTAAAATGATCTTGGCTGCATGGATTGACTATTGTAATTATACTGCCACAGATAATGCAGGATTTGTCCTTTTTCTGTAAATCCACTGGAACTTACTCTATACACGTAAAACCCATACCAGTTCTTGTTATAGTCCTCGTTGAGTATCTTGCTTTGAGGTTTTAGTGATGCAATGTTTGTCTTGATTGGAATTGAGAGTATCCCCTTGCTTTTATCCAAAAGTAATGCCTTGTGGTTATCCATTGCATCTGAATATGTTCCAGAATCGCCAATCAGAATAGTGCTTGTTTCTTTTGGTTTGTTAAAATTAGATACGTCAAACATTGATATCTTGACTCCCTTTTGTTCCACTCCGCCCCATGAATTTTCTTTTGTATCTCTACCAATGCCAATAATGTGATCCTCATCATAGGGTTGCAAATAGTTAGAGAATCCAGGAATCTTTAGCTCACCTAGTATTTTTGGATTATTCGATGAGAGGTCAATTACAAAAAACGGATCCATCTGTCTGAATGTTACCAAGTATAGTTTATCTCCCATAAATCTTGCAGAATAGACTCTCTCATCAGGAGCAATCTTTTCTAATTTACCTGCTATCTTTAGGGAATCATCAAGCACATAGACGTTATTTGACAGAAGGGTTTGGTTTGGGCTGTATGTCTCGCTAGTTGTTGCAATCCTAAATGAACCAGAATACTCATCCATTGAGAACTGGTTTAATGGATATCCTGGGACGTCATTGTTTGCCATATAGGTCAGATTGCCATCATCTAGTGCAACTTTGTGAATTACAGTTTTTCTTGTATCGTTTTGGAATTTAGAATCATACTCTGCAACTGCCTTGCTCATCTTTGAGAAGAGATCCTCTTTTTCTTCTTTTGAGAGGTTGTTGTATGTGTCTTGTAAAATCTGAGATACCTGTCCCCACTTTTCCCTTGAGTCCAGTGATGAATCATTTTGGATTGATTTTATCTTATCTTGTATGTCTTTTGGCAATAAAGGCACAATGACATCAAAGAATCTTGCCTTTTGCATTGTGTCATAGTCTGATGGTGTTGTATTTTTTTGGTATGTGATGTAGAGATTTTTCTCTGAGACATGTATAGAATTTGCATATCCCATCATAAATGTCTCGGAATTTACTAGTTCCCCTGAAACATTTACTGCCGTAACAGTGTTAAAGTTGTAACTTTCTTCTGGATTTGGGAATCTGTACACATCTGGATGAACTATTCCGGTGTCAGACATTATTGCTGGAACTATGAGATTAGAATAATCCACGTTGCTAGTTGTAATCATGTATACCATATCGCCAACCATTCGCGAATCAGAATAGTTTCCGTCAACTTCATGCTTTGAGATGACTTTGGGATGCTCCTTATCAGACACATCAAGTATTGATATGATTGTCTTGGAATTGTAAATTGGATGTGGCTTGTAATCAAATTCATTGATTGCCTGGCTCTCCGAAGTCCCATAATACATTATCACGAGTTTGTCTCCGTTGAGAAACATGTTTTCAATGTTTTGCTGATTGATATCTAGTGCAAATCTGAGAATCACTTGGGCAGATTCTGGAGGATATGCATCAATGATTGATATGGTGTTTTGTGTTCCAATGTAGACGTATTTTCCGTCAGTCTTGAGATAGTCTGGCTCATCTACATTTTTTACTTGTACATTTGTAGTAGAATAATCTGATCTGCTGTTTAGATTAACATCAGGATCACCTAATTGTACAGGTACTTCCTCACCTGAATTCCACTCGGATCCAAAAGGTGTTGGAAATACGGATCTATCCAGACTTACAGAGCCACCATGTGTGGGCATTTCAGGTCTAGGCATTTTCATCGATTCTGGTTCCGGAACTGGTGCCATCAACATATCAGAACTATGGACAAACAAATTGAATTGCTGCTGTGTTTTTTGGGATTGCTTAAGAAATTCTGTTATTTCTTTTGCAGATTCAAATTTTACAGGTTCATTTGATAAAATAGGTGTTTTTGGAAATACTGTCAAATCAAAAACCTCTCTGCTAAATTGATATGGGAATTTTGATGGGGCTTGCATAGTTTTGATAGTATTTTGTTCTTGAACAGAGACTGGAGTATTTTGTTTTACTTGTGGTGTTACTGTAATCGAGTAGTACATGCCCAATCCACCAGTAACAATAATTGCAATCAGTGCAGAAGATAAGATGATTTTATTCAAATGTAAAGCCTCTATTAGATTTTTTAATATTCATGATTTTATCCTATATGTTTTGTTTTGTCACGTCAATAGTTATTGTTCCAGAAGTTTGCCTTTCTAAAAGAGAATCAACATAATTTGAATCAAGACTTACAACTTTGAATATCTTTACTGTATAATCACCTTCAAATATTTTAGTTGTCTTGTTATCAGTTACATCCAGTACTCGAAATCTGTACTGATATGTTCCATCATCATTTACTGGAACCTGTGCAAAATGAACTGGCTTGTCATCTTTGTATATCTGAATTATCACAGGATAGTCTTTTACTGAACTTGTTATCTTTCCTTCAACAAAACCCCATGGAATGTGATTATCAGAAGGAATCGACATTTGTATTGTGTTTTCTTCTAATACTGATGTATCATCTGCAAATGACTGTATTGGTATTATAGAAAATGCAACTAAAAGAAGAATTGTAAAGATTGATTTCATTTATGAATCATAAAACAGGTATGCATAAAACCTTTGATTAAAACTAGATTATACCTAAAAATCACAAAAGATATCTTTCACATATGATCAAAACAATACCATGACAGATAACAATGAATCCACGGATAATTTTAAAACAAAACATGATGAGTCGATAAAGGTAATGTCAGTTGATGATCAAAAGATAAAGACAGTAGGTGAGGTATTGTCAAATGATTCAAGCAGGGCAATTCTAAAGATACTTGCAGACAGAGAAATGTCTGCAAATCAGATATCACAAAATGCGGATTTGTCCATTGCCCTTGTTGCATTTCACCTAAAAAAGATGCAAGATGTTGGGATAATCAAGGTGACAAAGACAGGCAAATCTGTAAAGGGACAAGATGTAAAATATTATTCTGCGACAAACCAGTCTTTTCTTATCACTCCTGCAAGACACACTGAATCTATTTTGGATTCTGTGAAAAGATATTCGAGGTTTGCGGCAATAGGCATTGCAGGACTGGCATCATGGGTAATTCTAAGAAAAGATGTTAGAACATGGAATTCTGGAGAAGAAATTCCAATGATAATATCCGACTCAGATACGGTAACAAAAGAACCCAGACCTACACTGCCACCAAGTGATTTTATGCATGGTGAAGATGCTTCAAGTAATTATCCAGTACCTAGCCCAGAGCCATCACATTCAGGGGTGCAAGACCATAATCTTCAGTTAAGCGATCCTGACATACAACTTGATAGGACTGTTTATCCTGTACCATTTGGTACATCTGTAGAATCAATAGAGCCAATCATTTTATCACTGCTTGTTCCAATTGCAGTAATCATATCAGGAGTAATTATTGATAGAGTGCTTAGCCGCTGGATGATTAAAAGAAATATGCGCAAGGTGTAATTCTTATTTTTTAATAGAACATATCAACTGCAAATTTAATTAATTTTATAAAATGTTTCTAAATGTATTATTGATAAAATAAATATATTAAAAAAATAAGACATGTGAAAAAATATTCTCTCAAAAACATGTTGAAAATCATAACTATAGATGATAAAAAATAAAACAAGATCTATTTTGTGCTCGAATGAATCTAAATCGGATAAAACATGTGGTTTTCAGTACCATTTTGATATTTTGTTTTGTTATTTTGTATTGTTATTTTTGGATTGGTTATTTATGAAAAACTTGACTCATCGGGTAACAACCCATTGATAGATTACCTTGACTTGTTCTTGAATTATCTGATTGAGATTATCTATTTTGTTTTCTAGTGTTTGTACTTGCAAGCGCAGACTGGATATTTGCTGTTGCAGCATCTTGTTTTCTTCTTGCATGCTCATGTTTGATGTATCTTCAATACTTTCAGCATCTTTTTGATAGTCAAAATATGTAGAAAAAATATAATTCTTATACTGGGCTCGAATCTCGTATTGACCATCTATTGTCCATTCTGGGCCACCTGCCTTGAAACTGACATGAAAAGTTCCATCTGAAAGTGCTTGGGATTGCATCACATCTACCATGTCGCCTTTTGAATCTAAGATCTGCATCTGTACTGGGAATCCAACGTCATAGTTTGCAATAGAGCCTGAAATTATAATGTCATCACCATCAGAATAGTAGACATTATTTGTCTTTATTATTGGAAATTTCAAATTAGATTGCCCTGATGTGAAATCCGTTGGTTTTTGCTCTGCCTTGAACTGGAAACTTTTAGTTATCTCGCTGTCTTTGTATTTTGCAGTAACAGTATAAGCTCCTGTAATAGGAGAGCCAAGGTTTGTTTCTAAATTCTTTTCAAATATGCCAGTTTGCTCATCAATCCATACGAATTGAGAAAAAACAACATTGTTATCCGGATTAGTCACTGATATCTTTACCTGTGGAGTTGCAGGGTAAAGTGGATGGATGCTTCCTTTGATCATTATTCTGTCATTATAATACACTGGAGAATTTGGTACTGATAATGTGATGGTATTACCATTCTGTTGGTTTGCTGTTGTCCAGTCAAATGCAAAATCAAATATTGTTGGAGCCATTTGTTGGCCTCCATAAGTGGCAAAGACGGTATATTTTCCCTGTCCTGCCTTTTCCATTGCACCACCTGCTATAAACTCGGTTCGGAAGCTTTTGTCATCTTCAACATCAAGTTGTGCAATATTTACTATTTTACCATTGGGTCCAACAATTCTTAATGCTACTTGAGCATCGCCTAGAAGTTCATTTACTTTTCCTTCTATGGTTATTTTTTCTCCTGAAAAGAAAAGATTTGAACAACAAACCCAAATGGAATCTGCATTAGCATAAGAAATTGCTGGGATTAACAGCATAAGCATGACAAATATGGGCATTATTGTATTTGCATGACATGAAAACAATCTTGTTGATTTCAACATAGTAATTTTTCAACAATACTATTTAACACTATAGAATGAAGTGTTAGTATAGTATATGTATGCTTACAACTTTAGAAACAGTGTAACAACATTCTATTGTTGAGCAAAAAGTCAAAGCAGGGCTTTTTAGTATTTTTGAGGCAGTTATCAAAAATGGGATTCTATGACATACTATTACACATAAAAGACAATCCTAACGTGCATTACAATGAGGTTCTAAAGCACTCACTTGAGAAAGAAATTGTGGGGGGACGTGCGTCAATCACCATAGTTCTAAATGGATTGACGGGTCTTGGACTATTAGACAGAGTGATCAGCCAAGACAGGCCCATACGAACCACATACAATATCACAGAAAAGGGCAACAAAGTACTCAGGCACTTTAAGGAATTAGAGTCTCTTTTTTAGACTCGTATGGTTAACGACAAATATGTACAACTAACTTTTACAGGAACAAATTTCAACAGGTTTGAACATTAAATCACTCAAGTGGAATTGTTTGGTTCCAGTTTCTAAATCTTATTTGTGATGTTTAATTCAAAAGAATATCGCAGATCATTAACACCAGTTAAGTAAAGACGAGCATTAAATTTTTGTGTCATCTGATCATTTCCATTAAGAAGCATGGCCAACATCATGATGACTTTTCGATATTCAATGTTATAGAATATTTCAATTTCTTTATTATTTTGAATTGGTATTGCTATTTCATCCAAGTTTGACAGTTTTTTTATAAAATCTGAGAAATCATTTGAAGAAATCAAAACAGGGTTTTGATCTACTGGATTTGACTTAACCACATTAAAAAATAATTTAGAATCTTGAATTATATAATTATCTATAATTTTCTTATAACTTCCATTAAATTTTTGTAAGAAAAACATTGAATCGGTTACAAATTGTCGTAAGTCTGGTTGTTGAGATTCCGTTATAGATTCAGTTTTATTATGAGATGTTACTGTATTATAATTTCCAAACAGATCTAGAAAATTATATAATCTTGATTCATTCCAAGGTTTAAAAATCTCTTTGAATATATTTTCCCAATTTCCATGCCCAATTTCACTTGGTTGTGTTGGAGGACCACTTGTCAGCAATATTTTGTAATCTTTTCTATTTAGATATTGAAATTCATTTTTGATTAAAGCAAAGCCCTTTTGTTCATCATTTTTAATATTTTTATTTATTTCATTGTTTATTTTTGGATCTAATTGTTTCATACGATTATCTCTATCTCCGTACAACAGAGTAAAAATATTATAAACATCTGATCGTAATTTTCTCTCTAAATATTTTACAATAGTTTCACACATTACGAAATATTCTTTATCCATCCACAATTCTCTACAAAGATCTAGCACCTTGCAATCGGATCTTGTAAGATTATCATAAGAAATACTGAATGATTTATCTTTTTCAGTTTGATTTTTCAAAAATACTACTAATTCTGTAAATGCTTCTTTGTATATGCCAAAAATAAAATTTGCACGTTTCATATCTACATCTGGTGAATTTTCTAAATAATTTACAAATTCAATTAAAGGAGATGGATTATGCCAAAAATCTTTCCAAAACCCAATTTTTTCTTCCTTACTGTCTTGAGGGATTGAAATGTTTTCTAAAACCATGAAAGCATGTGTGAGTGTGTTTAGAGATTTTTTACACTGGTTAACTAAGTCTTTGGGAGCTATGTTCAACGAATGTTCTTTTTCTATTGCAAGAAGTGGTTTGTAATCTTCTAATGTTTGTAACAATATTTTTGCAGCAGTTTCGTCTTTTGTCTTTTTAGCTAATTTTTCTAAAATTTCATATTCGCGAGTTTTTGTACTTTTCTTTCTATAGATTGGATTACCTATGAATGCTGGAACTAAATAATCTTCAAGAGACACATTATATTTTACTACTATTTCATTATTGACCTCTATTAATTCTCTGTTTACTAGCCATTTTATCCCCTCTAAATCACGAAAAACATTAATCAATCCAGATCGTTTTAATTGATTTAACGCCCAGATATTTCGTTCTATTAGTGGAGAATTTTCATATAATCCATGCTCTAAATGTAAATCCCCTAATAATTCAAAACATTTTTGTTTGTTCTCAACATCTGCATCAGCAGTAATTTCTGACAGATGTTCAATTTGATATGAAAGTTTAGGACGTGACAAAACACTTTTTTTAATTTCATCTAGAATATCCAAAGGAATTGCTTTTGGATTAATTGTCAATACCGTATCAAAATTACCGTTAGTAAATTCTTCTAATGCTTTTCTTAAAAATTCCCTGAATGTTATAATCATGTTTTTTTGTTTGAGATCATCATAAATTTTCTTAACAAATACTCGTCCAATAATATTTTTTTTGTTTTTATTTTTTGAAAAAGTGATCATACGATTATTCAACATTTCATAAGCATCTTCTTCTTTGATTTCTGGCATTGTTTCCTCTCTGATTAATGAGCCTGATAATCTTGGCTCCATCGCAATTTTTGATTTCCATTGTGGGATTCCTGCAACATATACTGCGGTGTTTAATCCATCTTCAATCATCTCAGATGTAAAAATTTGTAAATAACTTAAGAAATCTAGTACTGCATCAAATGCTTTTGGATTTTTATGTAAATCATCAATAAAGATCACTAATCCATTAAAATTTTTTTGTTTTGTTAATTGTATTAGGATTTCTTTTATTTTTTGAATTGAACTATTCTTATCATCCTGTTCTAAGATTAATGAATATTCCTTACTCTCATTAGTTAAACTAGTTAATAATTTATTTTCAAAATTAAAGATGTTTACGGAAACATCTTTTGAGGCCCACAAGGGAACAGATACGGACAATACTCGATTTCGTAAAAGAATTTTTGTAAGATAATCAAAAAATGCTGTTTTACCTGAACCAAAATCTCCATAAAAAATAGTATTTTTAAAAATTTGTTGTTTTAGATTATCAGTAAAATTCATATATTTTTTAAAAATTTCGGTTCTTACAATAATTGATTCATACATAGAATCATTAATTTTTTTTAACCCTTCTGCAAGAGGAAATGGATCATCTTCAAGATTCAATTGTTGCCACCATTCTTGCAGTGAAGTTAGATTTTCTTTTGCTATTTCAGGTTCATCATAGTCTTGTTTTTGAAGTTTAGTAGGTATTGTAGCTAATTGTCTTTCCAAATCATCGATTTCTTTTTTAAATTTCTCTTTTTGTTCTAAGAGTTCAGGTTGACTTTCTGCTAATATCTTGGCCTTGATCTCATTTTCTATTTTTTCACGATATTCTAGATTTTCTAATTTTGTTGGGTCTATAACCATGAATGTATTTTTATTTTTTAATTTCAAAGATTCAAAAAGTATTTTTGATTCATAAATATTATTTTCAAAAAAAGGGCGTTCTAAAAGATTATTTAACTCCTCTTCAGTATGTATCAAATATTTTCTTATCATGTACAAAACAGCTACTTGGGCAATTTCAGAGTTTTTGGGATTCCTAACAAATTTTCGGACTTCATAAAAATAATCATGCTTTTTTTGTTTATATACTTCATCTAGAAAATCTTTCTGTTGAAGTAATCTTAAATTATCTTTTACAAATTTGATTATTACTGACTCTCGAGTTTTCATTGTGATTATTATCTTTAACTACTACAAAAATATTCCCGAGTAAGATTATGTTCTTCATAAAATATGATATATTGATACACAAAAAGTAAATTTTAATTCTAATTTCTGATGCAATTTATTACTGACATTCTCTATTTCTACACATCCTTCAAAAACGATGATAGTTCAAAATTAAAAACACCTAGTTCAGATCTAGGTCGGTTTACACATATTTTATTAAAA
Source organism: Nitrosarchaeum sp. (assembly GCA_004297665.1). Classification (GTDB taxonomy): domain Archaea; phylum Thermoproteota; class Nitrososphaeria; order Nitrososphaerales; family Nitrosopumilaceae; genus Nitrosarchaeum. Next base: position 13,945 of record SCUP01000339.1, read on the forward strand.
TTATTTGCTTAGTTTTGATTATCCGTTCATCGCTCTAAATTTGATCCTTTGATCTA
>SCUP01000340.1 GCA_004297665.1 Nitrosarchaeum sp.
TAAATTATAATGATATCTGGGGAATGAGAGGAGCACCAGTACCAGTTCCATTACCACACATTTCTGGTTCTGATGCAGCTGGAGATGTAATTGCAGTTGGTGAAGATGTAAAAAATATCAAAGTTGGTGATAAAGTAGTTTCACATTCTAACATGTCATGTAGAGTATGCAAAGCATGTACTGATGGTAGAGAATTTGATTGTGTTAATAGAATAATCTGGGGATTCCAGACAGGTCCAAATTGGGGTGCGTTTTCTGAAATTACACATCTTCCTGAAGTTAATATTTCAAAAATTCCGCAAGGTGTAAGCTACGATGAAGCAGCAGCTGCTTCTATGACCCTTTTAACATCTTGGCATATGCTAGTTGGAAGAGCAAAGATTAGACCAGGACAAACCGTCTTAATTATGGGCGGTGGTTCTGGAGTCGGAAGCTTTGGAATTCAAATTGCAAAGTTATACAATTGTGATGTTATTGCAACTGCCAGTCCTGATAAATTAGATAAATGTCTAGAACTAGGCGCAGATTTTGCAGTAGACCACAGAAAAGAAGACTGGCATAAAGAAGTAAGAGCAATCTCAAAGGAATTAGCAAAGAAAAAAGATGAAGCACCAGGAATCGATGTATCATTTGATCACATTGGTCAAACTCATTGGAATCAACAACTTACATTACTCAAATATGGTGCAACATTGGTATCATGTGGTGCAACAACTGGATATGATGCAAAAACTGATCTTAGACATGTATTCTTTAAAGGAACAAATATTCTTGGTTCAACGCAGGGAACTAAAGCAGAATTAGATCAAGGTTTGTACTGGATGGGTCAAGGTAAAATCAAAGCAGCAATAGACTCTGTTTATTCATTTGAGCAAGCAGCTGAAGCCCATACTAAAATGTTAACTGGAAAAGGACTCTTTGGCAAAATCTTAATGAAGCCAGAATCTGTCTAGTCATTTAATGACACATCTTTTTAGAAGTCTTATTTTTGTTCCTGGAAACAATTCTAGATTTTTAGAAAAGGCAAAAAAACTTCAAGCTGATATAGTATGTTTTGATCTGGAAGATTCTGTACCTGATGAAGAAAAAAAAAATGCTAGAGAACTAATTCAAACCGCATTAAAATCTCGTACATCTTATCTTGCTTCTATTTTTGTTCGCACAAATTCCCCAAAATCTGGAAAAATTCCCGATGATCTCAAAGAAGTAATTCAAAAAGGAATTGATGGAATTGTAATTCCAAAGGTCAACAATGTTAATGAAATCAAGAAAATCGAAAAAAATCTTTTACTATTAGAAAGAAATCATAAACTAAAACCAATCCAAATAATTCCTTCTATTGAATCAGCAGAAGGTGTAGTCAATACATACAACATTGCATCTTGTAGTAAGCGAATACCTGCAGTTGTTTTTGGAGTTTTTGATCTCTTAAATGATTTAGGAATTGAATACACAAAAGATACTGAAGGTGGAAAATACTCCAGAGCAAAGATTCCTGTAGATGCAAAAGCAGCAGGAATACATGCTATTGATGCTATTTGGCAGGATCTTAATGACATTAAAGGACTTGAAAAAGATTGTAAGATTGGAAAAAGTCTTGGTTATATCGGAAAAAGTATTATCCATCCTGATCAAATTTCTACAACCCATAAAATTTTCTATCCTAGTAAAACAGAAATTCAATGGGCAGAAAAAGTCTGCAAATATTATTTGAAGTCTACAAAGAAAGGAAAAGGTGCAACAACCATAGATGGAAAAATGATTGACGAGGTTCATTTCAAACAAGCCAAAGCAATACTTGAAATTATAAAAAATCATTCTATAATCTAATGTCTTAATGAAATTATTTACAAATAGATAATGTTTAATTGGTTATATTGATGCTAGTGCTTTCATCAAATATTTTTTCGTTTATCATCGCTTGAATCATGATATCGTTTTTCCCCATTTCTATTTTAATTTCATCAAAAACACATCTATATTTTGAAATTTTTTTACTTTCACTAAGAATTTTTCCTGATTCTAGAATTAACCCATTTATTATTAAATTTTCAATCTTTCTATATCCTGATGTTTTTGGAACTTTAGATTCCCTTAGAATTTGGGGAATAGTTAAATCATTATCAAAAAGACAAATGAGTATTTTTCTTGTTTCAACATCACCACATAATTCTAATATTAAATCCCTTAGTTTTTGATCAATTATTTTAATAGAATAATTCTTATCAATTTTTTTAATTTTGATAATTTCATTAATACACTCATTTTCAAATTTTTTTTTATCTATACTAGAAATTTTTTTTAATATTTCATCAAATTTGTGAAAATGCTCTATTGATAGTTTTATTGACATTCCATGTTCTAAGAATAGTTTTCTTTCTATATTTTTTCGTTCATCTGAATTCAATTTCTTTTTAATTACATGAGACAATGATGTGGAAATCAATCTATCAATCCCAGTCATTATTACACTAGGAAATAATACAAAATATTAAAACATGTTTCATTAAACCTGATGGATATGAAACGTTCAGTTATTGTAATTGATGATGATGAAGACACTGTTCGTCTATTTAGTGAATTTTTGGAAGAAAAAGATATCAAAGTAGTAGGAAATGGCTATGATGGTATAACTGCTATCAAACTTTACAAAGAAAAAAAACCCGACGTTGTACTAATTGATATGATGATGCCTAACGGGAGTGGATTTCACGCAATCAAAAAAATCCGAAATATCAATCCTAAAGCAAAAATTATTGCTATTAGTGGAGGTAATAGTTATTTAATCGAAGATAAGCTAGAAAAATTATCTATTCCATTTATCCGCAAACCGTTTAACATAGCACAAATTCTTTCTATTATTAACGCCTAGTGTTTCCCACATTTGGAACATTTCATATAATGTTATATTCTAAACTTCATATGGTAATTTTGAAGATATTATTATGAGCAAACGTGTAACAATAATGATTGATGAAGATCTAGACAAAAAAATAAGACTACGTCAAGCAAAACTAATTCAACAAGAACAAACTTCATACAGCTATTCTAAAGTATTAAATGAAACACTTAGAAAAGCTTTAAAATAATTTTTGTATCTTTTACTACCTATTCATTCTTCAATTTTTCGAATAGAATAAAGACTTGATATTATATTATATAATGATCTAAACTGATTAACTTACTTGATCCAACTGTTGTAATCACCAGAATGTTTGAATCTGGAAAATTTGATGATATGTACAATTATTGTACAAAGTTACTTGAATCCAATCCTAATGATATGGTAGCATTACAAAATTCAGCATTGGCTTTGTTGCATTTAGAAAAATTTGAAGATTCAATTATTTACTGCGATAAAGTTTTACAAATAAAAAATTTTGATATTTATGCCTTAAAAAATAAAATCTATTCACTTGAAAAGTTAAAACGATATGATGATGCTTTAACATGCTGTAAAATTATTCTTGATATTGATGGTAATGATGTATGGACACTCAATAGTATGGGTTTATCATTAAATGAATTAGATAGACATCAAGAAGCTGTAGAATTTTATGATAAAACACTAAAACTTGATAACAAAGATATCACAGCATTGATGAATAAGGCTATTTCTCTAAATCATTTAAGAAATTATAGAGAATCTATAGAATACTATGATAAGGCACAAATTATAGATCCTAGTTTACATGAAGCATCAATTGCTAAATCTCAAGCATTTGAAAAATTAGGTATGGAAGATGAAGCATTTTTGGCTGCACAGGGAGTTTTAGTTAAAGATATGGAACAAATCAAAATTGATGCCAAAAAAAACAAGTGTTCTGTTTTTCATCAATACTGTCAAAATGAATTTGAAGAATTAAAAAATAAAAAACCAACTTCATAATAACAAGAAAATCAATTTATACAAAGAAATTTTACACAATAAATGATGTTTACTGGAATAATTGAAGGCATTGGGAAAATTGAAAAAATTTCAAAAAACACTAAAAATAGAAGTGCTATTCAAATGACTGTAAATTTAGGAAAATATGCCAAAGGTTTGAAAATTGGACAAAGTGTAGCTTTGAATGGAGTTTGTCTTACTGCTACAAAATTAACTAAATCTAATTGTATTTTTGAAATGATAGAAGAAACTACCAATAAAACTGATTTAGGCAATCTAAAACCTGGTGATATTGTTAACATTGAACGAAGTCTAAGAACTGGTGATAGACTGGAAGGACACTTTGTTTTAGGTCATGTAGATGGTGTTGGTACCATCAAAAAAATACAAAATAAACCTAAAGAAGTGCAAGTTTGGTTTGAAGTTCCAAAAGAACTATCAAAATATGTTGTAAAAAAAGGTTCAATTGCAGTTGATGGAATCAGTTTGACCGTAGTAGATATTAAAAATAATCTTGCCTCTGTATGTTTAATTCCTCATACTATAGAAATAACTAATTTCAAAACAAAGAATGTTGGTGATAAGATTAACATTGAAACTGATATTCTTGGGAAATATATTTTAAAATAAAATTAATCTTCTACCACTTTTATGGTAATTACCAATTTTATAGTAAACTTTATAATTAGTTTATAATGATTTTTTATATATGTCACTTGAATCAGGACTTGAATCACTAAAGCGAGGCGAGTTTGTCTTGTTATTTGATTCTGCAGGAAGAGAAAATGAGATAGATATGGTAGTTGCTGCAGAATTTGTAACACCTGAACATGTTGCAAGAATGCGTCAACATGCTGGAGGTCTTTTATGCATTGCAATTGATCATACTTTTGCAAATTCTTTAGAATTAAGATATATGCATGAAATTTTGGCAGAATCGCCAATTTCAAATAAAGAAATGATTATGGGACTTGCACCATATGGTGATCATCCTACATTTTCAATTTCTGTTAATCATTATCAAACTTATACTGGTATAACAGATAAAGACAGATCACTAACCATAAGAGAAATGGCAAATATTTTTAATGTTGAGAACAAACAGAAAAAATTTGTTTCTTCTTTTAAAACTCCTGGACATGTTCCATTATTGATTGCATCAAAAGGATTATTGGCAAAACGACAGGGCCATACTGAAATGTCTGTTTATCTTACTCAAATTGCAGGTTTAACTCCTGTTACTGCAATTTGTGAAATGATGGATGCTGAAACTTATACTGCATTATCTATTGATAAAGCAGAAAAATACGCAAAACAAAATGCAATTCCGTTGATTGACGGTAAAGAATTATTAGAGTTTGCTAAGGTGCATTAATGTTGAATATTGCTATAGTGGTTTCGGACTTTAATGAAAAAGTGACGTCTAGGATGCTTTCTGTAGCTGAAGAAAAAGCAAAAATTATGAAATTGAAAATAAACTATACCTGTAAAGTACCGGGAGCATATGATATGCCAATAATAGTAAATGCATTGTTACAAAAAAAAGATGTTGATGGGGTAGTTACTCTTGGTGCTATAATTAAAGGGCAAACAAAACATGATGAAGTAATTGCTCATTCTACAGCACAAGCATTAACTGCTTTATCAACTAAATATCAAAAACCCATCTCTTTAGGAATAACTGGACCTGGAATGCAAGAAAGACATGCATATGCCAGAATACGTCCTGTAGCAGAACGTGCAGTTGAATCAGTTGTAAAAATCTTCAACGAGTTACAGAGGATTCAAAAATGATTCAACTTAGCATATTGAAAATAAATGGTTATGGACCTTGGACTCTAACCCTAGGTAGTGATAGAGAGCATGCACTTCAAATGCTTCAAGCATCACTATACAAAGAGATTCAAAAATTATTCTCAGAAAAAAATTGTCTTGTTTTCTTAAATAGAGCCGATGAATTTTTTGTAGTTTCTAATGGATTAATCTTGGATGATCATATTGAAATTCAAAAAAATCTTGAAAAATCTTTTGATGTCAAACTATCTATGTCAATAGGTTATGCTGATTCTCCATTTGAAGCAAATCTAAAAGCATATGAAGGAAAAAAAAATGAGACTTTTCTAAGCAAAGAACATGCTATTTTTGGTTTTATTAATGGCAAATCTGAACAAAAAGTTTCAATAATGCATTTTGATGTAGATAATCTTACTTCTAAGCGAAAAATAAATTCTCCATATGAGATTACTTCAACAATTTTTGGTTTGTATGCAAAAATGTCAAAATTCTTTTTAACAAAAAATTCTCTTGCATTTTTTATGGGTGGCGATAATTTTATGGTCGTTGCAAACGATGATGCTAAAAACTCTGTAAATGATTTCATTAAATTAATTGAAAAAGAAGATAATATTACTTTGAATTGCGGAATAGGTAATGCAAAAACTGCTAGAGAGGCTGTAAAACTTGCGACCAAATCTCTTGATACAATAAGAGAAATTAGAGATTCGGGAAAAGGAAAACCTAATGTTTATGAATTATCATGCTAATAAAAAATGCAAGTATTCTATTAGGTAAAGAATTAGATTTCATTTCAAATACTAACATAAAGATTCAAGATCAAAGATTCAAACGAATCCAACCCAATTTAGGAGCTAGCGCAAAAGAAGAATCAATAGACTGTGAAGGACTATTATTAATTCCAGGATTTGTAAATTGTCATACACACATAGGTGATTCTATTGCAAAAGATGTTACACTGAACAGTTCAGTTGACAAACGAATTCATCCTGTTTCTGGTGCTAAACCAATAATTCTAAAAAACACCAATAAACAATATCTTGCAAGTTTTATGAAAAATTCTTGTCATTCCATGTTAAACAAAGGAATTACAACTTTTGTAGATTTTAGAGAAGGTGGAATTGAAGGCGTTTTACTACTAAAACAAGTTCTGTCTGAATTACCACTGCGCTCATTTATTCTTGGAAGATTAGAATTCTATCAAGGACCAATTGAAATTAAAAAAAACATTCCTTTACCTAGACATAAAATGGATGAACTAACGGAATTACTCAAGAAATGTGATGGTATTGGAGTGAGTGGAGCAAATGAAAACAGTTCTTCTGTTCTAAATTATTATTCTAGTACCCCTAAAATTCGAGCCATTCATTCATCTGAGACAAAGCAAAGTGTCTCTATATCAAAGAAAATTACTGGAAAATCTGAAACTATACGTGCATTGAATCTAAAACCTCATTTTCTGGTACACATGACTCACGCTTCATCAGGCGATATACATGCTGTAGCAAAAAGAACACATGGA
>SCUP01000393.1 GCA_004297665.1 Nitrosarchaeum sp.
ATCTTAATCTGCAGATGTTTTTCTTATTGCTATAACTCCAACAATTCCCACAATTATGGCAATTCCTGAAACTATTGCTATTTGTTTTTCTGGAATATCTAATAATTCAAACTCATTCTGATCTTCATTTATTGAATTAACTTCAATAGTATTATATGCATCAAAAGTTTTTCCATCGACTTTGATTTTTGCGTCAATCCAATATTCGCCATTTTCATTGACTCTTATTGATGCATCTCTTTCTGGAGTTGCCGTAATGGTTTCTGTTTTTCCATCTTCACTGTTTATCACTGAAATTTTTGCAAAACTCCATTGCTCTGGATGATAAATTGTAAAGTTAAGTTTACCCTCTTTTTGATTTACAGAAATTGAACCTTCAGTATAATGTATTAAAAAAGGAATTACATATTTTATATCATCATGATTCACGATTATTTTTCCTTCATGTTCTCCATAATTTTGTCCAAGAATTTTTATTTTAATTAGCAAGTTATTTTCTTCTAGACTATGTGTAGCTTGTATGAATTCAGGTCCTTCAAATTTTACTTCTAAATTTTTCAGTGTTCCTTCTAGAAGTTTTAATTCTAATTGTTTTTGAGCAGTTGGATTATCTGAAGATAAGTTAATCACAAAGTTTGGTGGCGTGATGATTAATTTTGCCTGAAAAGCCTTTGCAATATTTAGCCTACCAGAACCCGAATCATTTAATGAAAATTCTTGACCATAGGCATCAGAAACAGGCTCAGTTGTAGTCAATAACAATGACTTGATTTCATGATGATGTATGCTAGGATATTTTTCAAGCAATAATGCAGCTGCTCCACTCACATGTGGTGCTGCAAAACTTGTACCGCTAGTGAAGTTATACCCTCTATTGCTTTGTGTTGTATTGATGTATGCCCCTGGAGCTACAATGTCTGGTTTTATGTAAAACGGTGAAACTGGTCCTCTTGAACTAAAATGTGCAACAAAATCTGGATTATAAAAAAGATGTAAACTGGCTTTATTTTCTTCTTGAAGTGATTCTTTGATTTCTAATCCTTCTTCTCTATCAATTGATACTACTGGAATTTGTGGTTTATAGTCTGATTCCACAAATTCATGTATTAATTCACCAAGAAAAATTCCCGGTTCATTATTGTACACTATCAAAGCT
>SCUP01000341.1 GCA_004297665.1 Nitrosarchaeum sp.
TTGGTCTCAGATCAAACCTATATCTCAGATAAAGAAATGATTCATGAACTTCAACTCAAAGGGTATGGTGAGCTTGAAAAAGAAAAATTATTCTTAAAGTCATTTGAATCTCTTTATTTGCTATATGCTGATAAATTAATTCTACGCAAGGGCAAAAAGCAAATTAATTTTGATGATTTAATGGGAATCTGTCAAAAAAATGATTCTGAAACTCTGACAAAATTTTTGATCTACAGAGATTTGAAAACTCGTGGATATGTAGTCAAAGATGGATTTGGATTTGGTTCTGATTTTCGAGTATATGAAAGAGGACAATTTGGTGAAAAAGGAGCAAAATTTCTAATTTTTGGTCTCAATGAAGGTCAACAAGAAAAGATGGGCACGCTTCAGAAAAAAATTGAACAAATTACACAAATGGGAAAAGAACCGATAATAGCAGTAATTGAAAGACGTGGAGAAGTAATCTATTATAAAATTAATAGAATGAATTTTTATGAAAACAAAACAGGGTTGGAAGAATTATCTCAACTTTAAACGCCTAATGCCCATTCTGATGAATATTTTAAAAGATTATTTTTTTCTGCATACATAAAATCATAAACTTCGACATATTTTGTCTTATTTTCCCACAGATCTTCAAAATCCTTTATTTTTCTTTGGACTCTTGATTTGTCATTCCATGATGTAAACACATCTATTGATTCAAAGTCTCTTATTTGAATAGAAAGAGATGACGATGTACCGGTAAATGCAACAGCTTCTCCGTTTTCATCTTTGAATATTCCGATCCTTTCTGAGAATAAATTGGAAATTTCCTCAGAATTTGTGATTGCAACTTTTAATTCAATTTGGCCATTATTTATGAAGTCTTGCAGTTTCTGCATTTTGTTGTCTCTGATCAGTTTTCCATCAAAGCGTTTAGTGTATTTTTCTGAAAAAAGTTTTGTCAACATGTTCAGATCTGATATTTTGAATCTATTTCCTGTGATCATTCTTAATTTTGCCTTACCTGCTGTGAAATTATCAAACCCCATAACTATACCGGCCAAACCTCGAATTGACAAAAAATCTACACATCTGCTATATTCTATACAATTACTTAGGCATGGAAAGAAAAAGTCTGTTACAATGTTATTTCTATCAGAACGATATTCTTCTTCTAATTTGATTTCTCTTAAACCCAATAATTTTTTAATGTGATTTTCTTATTTAAACAAACAATTATTCGATAATTGTACATAATGAGATAAAAGAAGAGATTTTGAGAAGCTGTTGGAAAACAATTAACTCTTAATCTATACAACGACATATCTACGTGAAATACACTTGTGTTTTTTCTAGTATCATTAATGAGTAACTTCTAAATACCATCATTAAATTCGATACTTATTGCGCCTATCTGTTAGTACTGTTTTCCTATTTTCTGTGTTGTTGCTTGGTATGGTAAGTTATCCGTCAATTAATTTTGAAGACACTGTTGATTCTGATCTGAAAATTTCCTCTAATTATCTAATCTCTGCATTTGCTGAAGATGATGAGGATGAGGAAGATAATGAAGATAAAATCAAAAACAATGAAGACGAAACTGAAGACGAAACTGAAGACGAAACTGAAGACGAAACTGAAGACGAAACTGAAGACGAAACTGAAGACGAAACTGAAGACGAAACTGAAGACGAAACTGAAGACGAAAC
>SCUP01000342.1 GCA_004297665.1 Nitrosarchaeum sp.
GATCACAGATCATATTATTGCATATGTTAATGGTCCTGTAAGTGCAGGAAAAGAATCTGTTCTTTTTTGGGCTGTAGATGAAAAAAATATTGATGTTGCATTAAAAATTTACTTGATAAGTACTTCAAATTTTAAAAAACGAGAGCAATACATAACAGGTGATCCACGATTTTCAAAATTGAAAAGGGGAACAAAAAATCTTATTTATCTATGGGCAAAAAAAGAGTATAGAAATTTATCGCAGTGTTATAAATGTGGAATTCCAGTCCCGAGACCTCTTTATCTAACAAATAATGTGCTTGCCTTGGACTTTATTGGTGAAAATGGCTCCCCTGCAAAGATTTTGCTTGAATCTGAAGTTGATGAAAATGATTATGTTCAAGCAATCTCAATAATTACACGGCTCTATCAAAAGGCTAAACTGGTTCATGGGGATTTTTCTGAATATAATATTTTTAAAACTCCTAAAGGATTGGTTCTTTTTGATCTTGGTTCTGCAGTTGATCTGAGGCACCCTAATGCTCATGAATTTCTTAAAAGAGACATTAATAATATAACTCGATTCTTTTCTAAAAGGGGAATTTCTGTTGAAGATCCAACTAAAATATTTGAGGATATTGTAAGATGAGTTTTGAAAAAATACTCCGAATTCCAAATGAACGAATAGCTGTACTAATTGGCAAGTCTGGAAATGTAAAATCTAAGATTGAACAACTTTGTTATGTTACTTTAGATATAGACGGTGAGACTGGTGAAGTTTTTATTAAATCTAATGGTGATGTTGAAAATATTCAACCTTTCAAAGCTATGGAGATTGTTACCGCTATAGGTAGAGGATTTTCTCCTGAAAATGCAATGAGTTTACTAAAGGGTGAAAATGCATTACATGTGATAGATTTGAGAGAGTTTGCAGGAAAGTCAAATGCAAATATTGAAAGGATAAAAGGGAGAATTATAGGAGAAGGTGGTAAGGCAAGAAAAAATATGGAAAATTTAACTGGAACGCATATCTCTGTTTATGGAAAGACTGTTTCAATAATTGGTGATACTAGTAAACTAAGATTGGTTGTTGATGCAATATCATCAATATCCAATGGTAGTATACATGGTGCAGTTTACAACAAATTAGAAGCAGCAAACAGAAAAAATAAACAAGAAAAAATGCAATTATGGGAAAACCAAGATGTCTTCGATTAAAGAAAAATTTAATCAAATCTCACCAAGTGAGTTTTTTTATAGAAATAGGGATCTAGCTGGCTTTAGCAATCCTACTAGATCGCTATATACTGCAGTACGAGAATTTGTAGAAAATTCTTTAGATGCATGTGATCAGAAAGGAATTCTTCCAGATGTTCATATGTCGATAAAGGCAGTTGATCCTGAAAAACCAGATCCCAAGCCATACATTCTAACAGTCAAAGATAATGGACCTGGAATAGAGTCAAAACATGTTCCGTTGGCATTTGGAACTGTACTTTATGGTTCTAAATTTGGGTTAAAACAGGCACGAGGCATGTTTGGTCTTGGAGCAACCATGGCAATTCTATATGGCCAGATTACAACAAACAAACCAGTTTTAGTCAAAAGCTCAACTGATGGAAAAATTCAAGACGAATTTGAATTGTTATTAGATATTCAAAAAAATAAACCTGTGATTTTAAAACATAATACTAAAGAAGTGACAAAACGAGGTCTTTCTGTTAGTATTTGTTTAGAAGGAGATTATGCGAAAGCAGGTTCAAAAATTAAAGATTATGTCTATGAAACATCATTGATTACACCATATGCAACAATAACTTTTGATGATCCTAAGGGAGAAAAATTTCATTATTCTAAAATTGTAAATGAAATGCCACCTGCACCCACAATAATTAGACCTCATGCACATGGCATTGATGTTGAAACAATTAGACGAATGATGATTGAATCACAATTTGAAATACCTAACATTGATGATGCTATGGTTGAAAAAGTTAGAAAAGATCTAGGATTATCAAAAAAAAATCTTGCATTCGCTGGAATAATGGATAAAGCAAAAAAACGTTGGAAGACTCTTTCTAGACCTGTAAGAGTTGTAATCTCTTTGATGTCTTTTCTTGAAATGGATTTTGATAAATTAAATAAAATTCGAATTGATGATATTGATGTACCAAATAAAAAATTGTATTATTGGGATTTTGGTGACTCTCAATCTAAATCTGTAGATATGGATCCTGAAAATCCGTTTTATAAACAATTGACTGGCACTGTCCAGGGAGAAACACTAACTACATTTTTGACAAAAAGATTCCAAAGAATAGGACCCTCAACCGCTGTTAAATTTGCAGAGTTTGCAGGTTTCAAACCAGAAAAACGAATGGGATCTATGACTAATGAAGAATTAGTAAAACTAAGTGATTCACTACAAAAATTTGAAGATTTTCTTTCACCCGACCCAAGTTGTCTGGCACCACTAGGAGAAGAACCACTTGAAAAAGGAATAAAAAAATTCTTTAAACCTGATTTCTGTGAGGTGATTCAACGCCCAGCTTCTGCCTATTCTGGGTTTCCATTCATTGTAGAGATGGGTATTGCATATGGTGGCGAAATACGTCCAGGTGGTCCACATGTTTATCGATATGCCAATAGGATTCCATTACTTTATGATGAGGGAAGTGATGTAGTTCTAAAAGTAGTAAATGATACTGATTGGAGTAGGTATAAAGTCAAAGGTGATCCACCATTTGTTATAGTCACTCATATCTGTTCTACTCGAATACCTTACAAGACAGTTGGAAAAGAAAATGTGGCAGATAGACAAGAAATAGAACGTGAATTAAGATTAGGACTCCAGTTTTTATCTAGAAAACTTGCAGCGTATATGTCTAAGCGAGGTCAAGCTGAGATGGCAAAAAAGAGAGCAAATCTATATGCAAAATATCTTCCATTAATTGCACAGTTTTGTACAGAACTTGCTGGAAAGACTAAAGAACCAAATTATAAGAAATTGTTAGAAGAGGAGATAATAGTTGACGACAAACAAAACTAAAGATCGTAAGCAAAAAGCAATTGAAAAGCAGCAGAATATAATAGATGCACTAAAAGATCACGGTGCTAAAGTTTACGGTGATTTAGATAATGGACAATTTCCAAAATTTTCGATTCCTAGCAGATCTGTTAGTAATATCGTCTATGACAAAAAACTACGACAATATATTTTAGGAAACTCGGCTGCACTTAGAAGTTCAAGAAATTCTTCTCAATTAAGATCATTTACGCAATTAATGTGGTTAGCATTTTTTGCCAATAGACTAACCCAAGAAAAAAAATCATCCACATTAAGAGATGTCTATTATTCCTCTCAAGCATTCGCAATTGAATTTGAAGACCAGTCTGAATCTGATAATATCATCGTTGATTTGGAAGCAGTATTATCGAAACCCCGTGAAGATTTCCATATATTCCCGGAAGAGAGAAGTTCAATTTTTGGAGATTTGAACATAGAGTATACAATTCCTGGCTATGAAGGTAAAAAGATGAATCTTTCTAACCATCCTGATGGATATGCAATAGGTCCTAGCTTGACTACTGCAGAATTAGTAGACACAAGTGCCGAGATTGTAATTGCCATTGAGAAAGGTGGTCTATTTACAAGATTTGT
>SCUP01000343.1 GCA_004297665.1 Nitrosarchaeum sp.
TACATGCATAATCTGTTACTATTGCATGTCCAAATTTTGGATATTTCAGAAATGGATGAACTAAATAACTTAATGTATCAATTTGATCAAAGTTAGTTATTGATCCTTCTCTTTGATACTCGTGATCTAAATGATGAAATCCCCATCTTTTTGCAACTTCAAAATTGTGATATGAATCCCATGGTACATAGTAACTGAGATATATTGGTTCTAATCCACTTTTTTCACATTCTTCATATGTGGATTGTCTTACTGATTCTAATTCTTTTTGAGAAATATATCCATCATCAAACCATTTATCCCAAATAGGTTTTACGACATCATTTTCTCGTTGCCTTAATGCCGATGGAGTCTCTTCACTATTTTTTCCACCATAAGTATTACTGACATTTTCTCCATACACTAACAACTTTACATCTAAATTTATCGCCATTTTTACTGGAAATGCATAGATTAATGCATCGATATACCAAGTAGGAGTTCCAAAATCTTCAAATGCTTTTCTTAGCATTTTTCTAGCCACTTTTCTATTTGGTTGGAATTCAATAATATCACATCCAAATTCATCAGATAAATTTTCAATATTTTTTCTACCTGTCTCAGTCCAATCTAAATTACCTACAGTCAAAAGTACTGGATTCATTCTCATTACTTCTTTCATATAGTAAGTTTGAAAATGAGAATCTTTTCCTCCTGATACTGCTATGGCGCAATCATATTTGTTTCCATTACATCCACGATGTTTATCACATAATTTTTCAAATTCTTTCATTCGTTTATCCCAATCAACCATTTTTTGTCTTTCATAATTAATACAAGGCAAACACGTACCATTTTCAAAACTTATTCCTGGACGTGTATCTGGAATTAAACACTTATTACAATATTTCATAACCGTTATTTTATATATTAATATAATATCTTTACCGTAAATATCTATAGATTATGTTTATATTTATTGGTGTAATATGATGAAAAATCTTATCGTTTTGATACCAAAACTCAAACCTCCTTTTGTATCTGACATAGTCAATTTTCAAATGAATAATATTATTGACAAACTAAAAGAAAATTACCATGTTAAAGTAATTTGGGTAGTTTTCGCTCCTTATAAAATTCAAGAAGTTAAAGAAATTTCTTATGATATACTTGATTATCACAATTATGATAATGCATTAGAAATCTTAAACACGACAAACCCTGATCTTATTTTAATAGAAGGAATATTTGGTATGACTGGAATTACATTTATACAATCTGCAAAATATAAGAAAATTAAAACTGTAACTATTTTTCCTCCTGGTATTTCACCATATTCTAAAAGCTATTCTGGAATAAAACGTAGATTAAATCTAATATTTTCACAT
>SCUP01000344.1 GCA_004297665.1 Nitrosarchaeum sp.
AGGAACAATAATTAAAAATGGAGTAAAAATTATAGGACCTACCATTATTGGAAAAAATTGTATAATTGAGAATGGCACAATAATTGGAGAAAATACAAGTATTGGAGATAATTCCCACATTAGTTGTTATACCATATCAAATTCTATAATCATGTCAAATTGTACCATCGAGGGTAAATTAGACATTAAAAATAGCATAATTGCATCCAATTCAAAAATAATTAAAGAGCAAAATGAGGGCAGCAAAAGATTCCTCTTAGGAGAGGGAACACAGATATCATTGTAAGAGATTTCGGTAAAACTTTGTTGTTATAACTAGGTACATCTTCTCATTCAAAGCTAAGAAGATAAATCAGTAGATGTTTAGTTTTATACAAGGATGATACAGATATGAATTTACTTGGAATAGATTTTGAAGACTGGTATCATCCACAACTAGTCGAACCTTTTGTTTCCGAGGAAAAGAAGATTCCTACAATGTTTAGGGGCCTTGATAAAATCCTAGATCTTTTAAGAAAAAATGATTCAAAAGCCACTTTTTTTGTGGTGGGAGATCTTTTAGAATCCAATCCAGAGATATTGGACAAAATCATGTCAGAAGGACATGAAATTGGCTTTCATACTATGAAGCATACAAGACTGGATTCGCCAAATTTTAGACCAGAATTCAAAGAGGAACTGAAAAAATTTGAAAAACTTACATCTGGAAAATCAATAGGATTTAGAGCTCCAACATTTTCTTTAAATGAGAAAAGCTCTTGGGCAATTGACGAACTGGTTAGTAACGGATACAAATATGATAGTAGTATAATGCCTGCTAAAACTAACATGTATGGAATGCCATCGGCTGAAAGATCTCCATATAGAATAACCAACTCTAGTTTAGGTAAAAACGATCCTAATGGTACTCTGATAGAATTTCCATTATTGGTCACAAAATTTCTAGGAAAAACCATACCTGCAGCAGGTGGATTTTATTTGAGAGCTTTGCCATTAAAGATTATAAAAAATGCAATAAAATCATATGAAGAAAAAGAAATTCCCGCAAGTCTATACATACATTCATGGGAGTTAACTCCGGAGTATATTCCTAGAATTAAATTACCAATAAAAAGCCATTTTATCACTTATCACAAGATAGAAAAAACTTTTTCAAAAATGAATGAACTTTTAAAGAAATTTGAGTTTACAGCATTTGAGTCATATCTGTCAAAAATCCCGAATAAATAATTTTAAAATTCTTTATCACAACTTAGATTCACTCTGAGAAGTTTTGAAAGTTTCGTGTTATGTAACTTAAATTCTCATTAATTTGTTAATATTGGGGTAATTATAAAAAGCGATATCAAGATATGGAAAAAACTATCGAGAACATTCAATCAGACAAAATACCAGATGGAAAAAATGAAAATATCCTAGTATGGTTAGATTTCGATGCCTATGCATATGTTAA
>SCUP01000345.1 GCA_004297665.1 Nitrosarchaeum sp.
TGAATTAATCATAAATAATTTTTCTAACTTTGAAATTTGTTTTTCCAATCCAATCTCTTTGGCTTCTTCAAAAAGTTTGGTATCTACACCACTTAATGGTATTATTGGTAATACATCTTTTTGAAATACACGTTTCATTGAATAATCAATAAAATTTGTAGAAAATATCAATGGAGATAATGCAAGAGATACATGATTTATCTTATTTGATTTTGCTTCATGAAGCATAATTTCTAATATGGAATTTACAAAGACTAGATAGTTTCTGGTTCCTGTTTGATTAATTTTAACATTAAAAAATTCCAATACAACTTTTTGTTTTACCAGTCTTGGAATTATTTGATTAATCATTTTAGCTAAATTTATCAATTCTGATTTTTGTCTATAGCAGATAATTATTTTTGAATTGAATCCTTGTTTTATTGTTTCAAAACAAGAAATTGCTGAAATCTCATCATAAACACTACATATAGCATTTTTATTTTGCGATTGATACGGTATACCACCCTGACCTTTATCTGAAAAAATACAAACATATGCATTATTTTTTGTTAGATATGTGTATAGTAATTTATCAAAATTTTCTTCTGTTCCAGGGCGTGCACCCATGTTAGCTTTTTTTTCTATAATGCTAGATGTTGCTGCAAGTTCGATATCTTTTGTAAAAAATCCCTTTGATGTTCCTTCAACTTTAACAAGAAACCTCTCTCCTTTTAAGAGTAAATTTCCACCTACAGTAGTAATTTCTGATACAACTTTTTGAAAATCATTTTTTACCTGCCTAGCAATAGCTATCTTTTCAATACCAAAAAGTAAATTGATTGCAGATGATGAAAACACAGGATCGTTTGCATCTACTAAAATGACATCTCCATCACGTTTTATTGATTTGTATTCTTGATTTTGAATTTTTAGAATTTTTTTAATATTTATAATTAATTGTGGAATTTTATTTTTAGAGAAAACTGTTGGAAAAACTACTACATAAGAAATATCTTCCATCTCTTCTTTTTTGAAATATGCCTGTTTATAATTTAGGATAAACATTGGGTAATCAATATAAAACAAAACAATTCAAGTGTATTTGTGAAAAAATTTACCCAAGAACAAGTAGATCAACTCAATTCAAAAATAAATACAGCAAATGAGGCTCTTCAGTGGGTCTCTGATAATCTTCACCCACGAGTTGCAAAAGCATCGAGTTTTGGTGCAGAAGATGCCGTAATTATGGATATTATGCTCAAGATTAACCCCAAGTTCAGATTCTTTACATTAGATACAGGACGACTACCTCAAGAAACCTATGACATTATGGATATTGTAAGAAAAAAATACAACATCACAATTGAAGTTTTGTTTCCTGATACTAAAGAAGTTGAAGACATGGTCAGAGAAAAAGGAATAAATCTTTTCTACGAGAGTGTGGAAAATAGAAAACTATGTTGTGAAATCCGCAAAGTACATCCAATTAATAGAATGTTATCTACACTAGATGGTTGGATTACTGGATTAAGACGTGATCAGACTGAAGTAAGAAAGGATGTCAGTATTTTCCAAATAGATCACGGACATGGTGGAATTTTAAAAATTAATCCAATAATAGATTGGACTTGGGATCAAATTCAAGATTATATCAAGAAAAATAATTTACCATACAATAGTCTTCTTGACAAGGGATATCCAAGTATTGGATGTGAGCCATGTACTAGAGCAATTAAACCTGGAGAAGACTTGAGAGCAGGACGTTGGTGGTGGGAGCAAGGAGGTAACAAAGAGTGTGGCCTTCATATAGACCATAAATAGGGAATTTAACATGTCTGATTCAATTAAGCCACATGGAGGAAAACTGGTAAATAGAATTACCAAAACTGATCCATCCGGATTATACTCAATATCAATTTCTGAAGACCTTGCAAATGATGTTGAAAATATTGCAGATGGAATTTTTAGTCCTCTTGAAGGGTTCTTGAGTAAAAAAGACTATGAAAATGTCATATCAAAAGGTAGACTAGCAAATGGTTTGGCTTGGACAATTCCAATAGTCCTTGACGTAGATGAATCTACAGCTGCAAAAATGAAAAAAGCCGGCAAAGTATTACTGAAGAATCATCAGGGATTAGGTATAGCAATCTTGCATGTAAAGGAGACATTTACCTTTGATAAAGAAAAGACTGCAAAGGGAGTATACGGAACAACTGACTCTTCACATCCTGGTGTTGCAAAGACAATGTCTATGCAAGACTATCTAATTGGCGGCAAAATTGATTACATTGCAAGACCTGAAGAGACTGAAATTAGAAAATACAGATTAACTCCTTTGCAAACACGAGAGGCATTTGCTAAGGCAGGATGGAAGACAATCGTGGCTTTTCAGACAAGAAATCCACCACATGTAGCACATGAAATGCTACAAAAAACATCTATCACAACAAGAGATGGGGTATTTGTCAATCCAGTAATTGGCAAGAAAAAGTCTGGCGATTTTGTAGACGAAGTAATTGTAAAATGCTATGAAACTATGATTAAACATTATTATCCAGAAAATAGATGCAAGCTTGGAACTTTACATACAGAGATGAAGTATGCTGGACCAAAAGAAGCAATACACCATGCAATTATGAGACAAAACTATGGATGCTCCCATATTATTATTGGTAGAGATCATGCAGGAGTTGGAACATTTTATGATCCATTTGCAGC
>SCUP01000049.1 GCA_004297665.1 Nitrosarchaeum sp.
TTGCTTCATCATCTTGTTCATCTTCATTATCCTCTTCAGCAAATGCAGTAATTAGATAATTAGAATTCAGATCAGATTCAATTTCATCTCCAAAATTAATTGATGGATAACTTACCATGCTAAGCAATAACACAGAAAACAAGAAAAGAGCATTAACAGATAAGCGCAATATATATCGAATTTAATGAAGGTATTTAGGATTTACTTATTATTGATACTAAAAACAAAGTAAGTTCAGTCCCATAGAGTTACTCTTCTGCAATAGTAAATTAACCGTTATTGTTTGGCAAGACTTTTTGCATACTCGTGTCCTTTTTTGACCCACTTTAACGCACTATTATTGGTGACTAGAGTGGAATTAACTTCAATCCAACCCATCTTTGCACCATGAGAAAACGGCTTGATTCCGTTTGTTTTGATTGCTATTTGTTGCTCTTCTTTTGGTAGTCTGATAATTACTTGCCAGTCATTTTTGTTGCTAAAACCCACAAAGAATTTTCCAGAGATAGAATAACACTGGTAACCAAACATTGGCTTTGTTGTGACTTTGGGTATTTCTGCAACTTTGTTTTTTAATGAATGATAGTTAGGCATTTGTAATTTGTTTTCTAGTGTATATTCCTGATAGAACCATACTAACTGTCACCAAGCCAACAAACCACAATGATAATTCATAGGCCAACAAGTGTAACGGTTCTCCAAATAATCCCAATGGGGCAAATAGCTCAAAAAATACCGCAATCATTCCCCAAAGTATTATCCCATATGCAAAACCTTTCTTTATTTTTCCATGACCGGGTATAGAATCATAGAGCACGGCAAAAAAGAAGCTAAAGATTGCAGGAGTAATCAATAATGCTGGAAGCAAAGAGGTCATCTGTGGAATTGGCTCAAGTGTAGTCCAGACTGCAACAAGTTTTGGGCTTTGTCCAAGATTGTCGCTAAAGATTACATTTTGTGAAAACGGATTCATAAACAATGCATACAAGACAAACATGTTTACAATAGCAGTTATTGGAATTGCTATTGCTAGTCTTTTCCAATTAATTGTATTACAGCTTGAGCATCTAATCATTAAATAATTAAATACTTGTTTAACTATTAAATCTTATGGGTTCACCTTGGAAAGCATTATCAGATGACTCTCGCAGACAGATACTTCTTTTGTTAAAAAGTAGGGAAATGACTCCTAGCGAAATTGCAGAGCATTTTGAATTTAGCTTACCTGCAGTATCTACACATCTACGTGTTCTAAGAGAGGCAGATTTGATAACCGAGCAAAGACAGGGCAAAAACAAATTCTATTCAATAAATCAGAAACAGGCACTGGGATTGATGAAATTTTTTGAAACCATGTGGGGATACAAGCTGGATTCACTCAAAGAATTTGTTGAAAACAAGGAAAAGAAAAAACAATGAGTGAACTTGAGATAATAAAAACAATAGAAATTGACGCCTCTCCTGAAACTGTTTTCAAGGCACTATCAGACCCAGAAGAGATTACACAGTGGTTTCCTGATCAGGCCGTTTTGGAGCCAAAAGTGGGTGGAAAAATGAAGTTTACTTTTTTTGCTAAAGATGTAAAACCCCTTGATAGAGATTTTTTTCCTGAAGGAGAGATTGTGGAATTTGTACCAAACAAAAAACTCTCATACACGTGGATTCCAAGAGACATCCCAGACTTTCCAAGAACTATAGTTACATGGAATCTTGAGAAGATAGGACAAAACAAAACTAGAGTAACTGTGATACATTCTGGATTTACAGGTAAGATTCATGAATTATACAAAGAGCACAGTTATGGATGGGATTATTTTGCAAATAGACTAGTTGAATATTGTAAGGAAAAATGAAGAAAATATCTCAGTATGTGTTGATTTGTGGAATTGTTTTGTTTGTTGCAGGCGTTACACTCTCAATGTTTCAGCAGATTACCATTAATGTCACAATTGGTATTGATGAATTCTCTGATTTCCCAATTGGTATGTGGTTACAACCAATATTGAT
>SCUP01000346.1 GCA_004297665.1 Nitrosarchaeum sp.
GCTTGGAGGCTCTACAGGAAGAGATGGAATTGGCGGCTCGCAATTTGCTTCAGACTCTTTAGAATCTGAGAATAGATCTGCAGTCCAAATCCCAGATCCTTTTATTGAAAAATTAATCATAGAGGCAATACTAGAAGCTCGAAACCAGAATCTTATTCATGCAATGAAAGATCTTGGCGGCGGTGGACTATCCTGTGCTGTATCTGAAACTGCTGATGCGTTATCCATTGGAATCGAAATGGATGTCAACAAAGTTCACACTCGTGAATCTGATATGAATCCTGATGAAATTATGGTCTCTGAATCCCAAGAAAGAATGTTAATAGTAACTAACAATGACAAACTAAAAAAACTACAGGAAATTTGCAAAAAATTTCGTATCACGTGTTCTGTTATTGGTCATGTAACTGCAAATAGTATGATGCATGTAAAAAAAGGCACAAAGACATGCGCTAATCTTCCAACTGACGTTGTTGCAAATGCTACCCTTTTGGATAGACCTTCCAAGAAACCTGCATATCTTAAAAACATAGAACAAGAAAAGAAACTCAAACCAATTTTAGACTATTCAAAAATGATGATGAAGTTTATCTCGTCACCAAACATTGCAAGCAAAATTTGGGTATACGGACAATATGATCATGAGGTTGGTATTAGAACTGTAGTCAAACCTGGCATGGATTCATCTGTTCTTCGACTTGATAACGGTAAATTTTTGGCAGCAAAAATAGATGGTAATCCAAAGCATTGTTACATCAATCCAAGAGAAGGAGCAATAGGCTGCTTTGAGGAGGCATGCCGAAATGTTGTTTGTACTGGAGCAAAACCAATTGGAATGCTTGATCATTTACAATTTGGCAATCCAGAAAATCCTGAAATCTTTTGGACATTTTTGGAATCGCTAAAAGGTCTCACTGACTTTGCAAAATACTTTGAAATTCCATGTGTTGGTGGAAAGGTCAGTTTGTACAATGAAACACCGTCTGGTCCGATTAAGCCTACCCCTATAATTGGAATCTTGGGCTTGATTGATAAAACTCCTCTACACTCTCAGAAAATTACTACTGGAGATTGTCTTGTGATTATTGGTGATACTAAAAATGAGATGGGTGGTTCTGAATACTTTGAATACGTTCACAAGTTTGTTGGAGGAAAATGTCCTGTTGTTAATTTCCAGGAATCTAAAACTAATATGAATATAGTTTTAGATTTGATCAGAAAAGATCTTCTAAAAACAGTACATGACTGCTCCAAAGGTGGTCTCGCAGTAGCTGTCTCAGAACTTTGCATGACACACCAAATTGGATGTAATGTATCATTAGAGAAAGTACCTGGTCCACAATTAGAAGTTGATAGAATCCTGTTTTCTGAAAGTCATTCCAGATATCTTTTGGTTTTAGAAAAGAAAAACCTCAAAAAACTTGAAGAACTTCTCAAAAAGAGCAAAGCTTCATACAAAATGATTGGAGTGTTTGGCGGTGAGAATATTCAATTTGATAAAGAAAACAAACATGTTGTCGATCTAAGAGTTGATAAGGCACAAAAAACTTGGTTTAATTCGTTAAGGGAGTTGGTAGTGCATGGTTAAAGAAAATTGTGGTGTAGTTGGAATTTTTAGTCTTAGTGGAACTAATGTCGTTCCTATGGCAATTGACGCACTTAGGGCATTGCAACACAGAGGACAAGAAGCATGGGGCATTGCAATTCCAAATAAAGAGCCACTAAAAAGACTAGGTCTTGTATCTGGCGCTTCATCAGAGTTTAAGAAAATTTGCGAAGATTATTCCTCTCCATCAGTAATTGGTCATGTTCGATATTCTACTATGGGAAGAAGCACACTTGAAAATGCTCAACCCCTCAAAGTCAAAGACCTTTGTATTGCTCATAACGGAACTATCGCAAATGTTCAAGAGCTATCCAATTTAGTTGGAGGATGTTCATTTACACCTCAAAATGCAAGTGATACACTAGTTGCAGCACAGAGACTAGTATCGTTAATTTCTGAAAATGGTCAAATGGGAAAAGCACTCGCAATTTTGAAAAACGAAATGGTTGGCTCTTATTGTTTTACGTTTATCTCCGATGATAATTCTGTGTATGCTGCAAGGGATCCTAAAGGATTCAGGCCTATGGTTTTGGGTTACAAAGCATCTGATGATACATACATTGTTGCATCTGAATCATCTGCTGTTTCTGCAGTAGGTGCAACACTTCAAAGAGATGTCAAACCAGGCGAATTAATCAAACTCAGTAAAAATGGATTGGAAACTGAAAAATTCTCTAATGATCTGTCACGTGCTCATTGTTCTTTTGAATTTACTTATTTTGCGCATCCTTCTAGTAATATGGAAGGCGCTAACATTTATCTCTCGAGAAAAAGAATTGGGCAATTTTTGGCAAAAAAATTTCCGATTAAAGATGCAGACCTTGTAATACCAGTTCCTGATTCTGCAAGACCTGCAGCATTGGGGTATGCCCAAGAACTGGGTCTTACATTTGATGAAGGACTTCTCAAAGATCGATACAGCAAGAAAGGACCACTGCGTAGTTTTATTGAACCACATCAAAGCGATCGAATTGAAATTAATCGTTGGATTATCCCAATTAGAGAAATCATTGAAGGCAAACATGTTGTTGTAATTGACGATAGCCTAGTCCGTGGTACTAGTTCCAAAGCAATCATCCAAGCACTACGAAGAGCTGGTGCAAAAAAAATCAGCATGGTCATAACATATCCACCAATCAAATTTCCATGTTATGCTGGAATTGATTTTCCATCTCAAGAAGAACTTGCAACATTCTCAAATGGAAAGGATATGACTGATGAGGAACTAACTGAAATGGTCCGAAAAGATATTGGGGCTGACTTTCTGGGGTATAATGATGCTGAAAACCTTGCAGCTGCTGTAGGAATTCCAAAAGATTCAATGTGTTTTACTTGTTCGTCTGGAAATTATGATTCATTGGGAATTACGCCAGAGTTTAAAACCCGTATAGAGATGAAAGGCGAGTAATATGGAAACTGCATATGTTTTAGTCAAAAGCGAAATGGCCCATGAAATGGAAGTGATGAGTGATATTTTGAAAATAGATACTGTAAAAGAAGCCAAGGGAACATTTGGTGTATATGATATTTTTGTAAAAGTTGAGGCAAAAACCTCCAAAGAAGTTGAAGATACAATTACAAAACAGATTCGAAAAATAAAACATGTACTTTCTACAACCACTTTATCTGTAATTCCAGAACAAAACAAAAAATAACTGATTTTTTTAAATATTTTTTATGAAATAACATCAAAGTTTAGTATTAAAATAAAATAATCTTAATTATTAGAAAAAGTATCTTGTTGCAGTGAAACAATATTCCATTATTGTTGCCATCAGCGTGGGAATCATTGTAATAATGACTCTGGTTTTTGGACTGGATATATTGAAACTATCTATATCTACCCAAGAGTATGATATTTTTGTGGATCCTATTATTGACAAACAAAGCCTCTTTGTAACCGGAAGAGTCACAATTCAAAATACTGGCTCTCAGCCTTTGACAAACATCCATGTGAATTTTGGAGCAGGTGATACACTTGATATTAAAACTCTCAAATCAGGACAAAAGATCATACTATCCCCACCATCTGATAATCCAATGGAATTTGTAATGATTAATGCCGATAATGATATTTTTGTAAATAAAGTGTATAGAGAATTGCCAAAGATGGTAGGTATGATGGGCTCTTGAGTATTTTCCGAGCAGTTAAATCCAATTAGAGCGTAGGTTGTCTGTTTGAAATTTCTAACATCTGGCAAAGTAAAGGATCTGTATGATATCGACAATGAGACATTACTCTTCAAGTTCTCAGACAGAGTTTCTGCGTATGATGTAAAATTCAAAGAAGACATTCCACAAAAAGGTAAGGTTTTGTGCAAATTTGCTGAGTTTTGGTTTAAAGAACTTCCAGTCTCTAATCATTTTGTTAAAAGACAATCAGATACTGAAATTATAGTAAAAAAAATGAAGATGCTTCCAATAGAATGTGTTGTAAGAGGCTACTTTTATGGTAGTCTGGTAAGTAGATGGAAAAAAGGCGAGATGACTCTCCCCAAAGGCACAGACACTACACTTGCTGCAAAACTCTTAGAGCCAATCTTTGATCCTACAACCAAATCAGAACATGATATTCCAATTAACAAACAAAAAGCATTAGACATGAAACTAGTTACTGAGGAACAATACACTTGGCTTGAAAAAACCTCGATTGATATTTACAATACCATGTCTAAAATTGCAGAAAAAGCTGGATTCATTTTAGCTGATCTCAAACTTGAATTTGGAATTTTAAACGGGAAAATCACACTAGGGGATTCAATTGGTCCTGATGAATACCGATTATGGCCAAAGGATTCATACAAAGTTGGTAAAACACAAGAAGCATATGATAAACAGATTCTTCGTGATTGGTTGACTGAACACGGTTATCAAAAACAATTCGATGATGCAAGAGATGCAGGCAAAGAACCTATAGCACCTGCAATCCCACATGAAATAATTCAAAAGATGACAAATCGATATGTTACTGCATATGAAAAACTAACTGGGCACACTGTTTAGTTGTAATATTTTTAATTATCATTGCCTAGTTATCCACAAAGATAACATTCAACTCGAATTTTACTTTTGAGTCATTTTCAAATATCTATTATTGTATCATTTGCTTCTATATGGTTACACTATTTTTTAATTTGTTTATTTTTTTACTTTTTTATAATATCTTATAGTGTTACAATAATTATTACAGTGATATTAATAATATGATAGTGGTAATAATAATTATGCTTATGCTATAGTATTTCTCATAGTGGTTAGTATCTTTTTGATATCGGTCTTAAAACTATTATAACAAAAAAAAATTGATGCGATTAGACAAAAAAATATGATACGAGGATCTTTTAGATCAGAATTAAAGCAATTATCAGCATGTCTACATTATTGGAAAAAGAAATCAAAGTCAATCGTATTCTTACAACCAGCGTTAAACACGCACGTGCAATTGAAGACCCTGCACGAGCCAAAATTATTGAAATTCTATACCATCGTGCATTATCTGCAGATCAGATTTCAAATGAGCTAAAAAAAACAGGATACAAAAAAGCCCTTACTACAGTTAGACATCATCTTGATATTTTAAAGGAATCCGGTCTAATTGAAATTGCCAAAATTGAGGAGTCACGTGGCGCCATTACTAAATTTTACAGTACATCTACAAAATTACTTGGTTATGCTGCCCCTGATGATTTTGACTCAAAATATTCCAAAGTCATTGATAGCACGTCTGTAAAAATTGAAAAAATTCTAAGAAACATTACTCCAAAGACAACAAAAGCAAAAAAAACTAAAGGAGAAAATGGTGATTATTCTCAATACTTGGTAATGGAAATTATGAACCGTGCCATGACAAATATCATGGAGAATTCAAGTAAAAAACATGAATCGATCAGATCTCTCTAGTTTTTTGCAATAATATGAAAAACAGTCTCCCAAAAGCATTGCAAATGGCTTCAGTCAGAGAATATTTGAAAATGTGGTGAATGTTGGAAGAAAAGACAATAAAATTATTTCAGCAAAAAAACATTGTTTTTATTGCAACTCTGATGAAAAATGGCGCACCACAACTTTCACCAGTTTGGGCCAGCTATGATTCTGGTTATGTTTTAGTAAATACTGCTGAAGGTAGAATTAAACATAAAAATATCTTACGTGATCCTCGTGTTGCAATTTCTGTCGTCTCTAATGATAACCCCCTTGATATGACTACAATTCAAGGTACAGTTGAAGAAATAATTCCTGATTATGATTATGTACATGCTGATAAATTAACTCAGCAATACATGGGACGAAAACACTATCCATTCAAAAGAGAAAATGAGAAGAGAATAATTCTCAAAATAAAACCGGAGCGTGTTTTTGTTATGCCTGAATTAAAAATAAATGATAACTAAAATATAAAATCTTTCTAAATTCGAATTTAGAAATATTCCATTATGTTAATAAAATAAAATGGAAAAAAG
>SCUP01000347.1 GCA_004297665.1 Nitrosarchaeum sp.
TATTCTAATCAAAATGATGGCAAAGAATTGCTTTATCTTCTTAATTTAATTCCAATAAATCGTAAAATTCGAACATTTCTTGATTGGACTGTTTTCGGACCTGAATATACTAGAAACATGTCTAGACTATTTGAGGTTAGAAATGATATTGTACACTGTGTGTCCCTTGATGAAGTAAAATACAATCCAAAAAACTTGATTTCATTATCAAGTGTAAACGGTTTTAAAAAATTTAAAACTGATCTGAACTGCGCATGGGAAACCCTATTGAAAATTTATGTTGTGGAACAAGAAAAAATTAATTGGGATGCATTGCTTGAAGAATTAAAATTATAGAATTGGACTAGTAATTGCCCCTTGTGCTGCAGAGCCAACCAATGTTGCATATTTTGCTAATGCCCCTGTAGTGTAGTTTGGTTTTGGTTGTTTCCACTGTTTTCTTCTTTTTTCTAGTTCTTCAACAGATACATGAAGATCAATTATGTTAGTTTCTGTATCTATTGTAATTTCATCATCATCTTTTACTAGCGCAATTGGACCTCCCACATATGCTTCTGGAGCAACATGTCCTACCATGAATCCACGTGTGCCTCCAGAAAATCTACCATCTGTTACCATTGCAACTTTTTTACCCAAACCTTGACCTACAAGTGCCGCAGTAGTTGCTAGCATCTCTCTCATTCCTGGCCCTCCTTTGGGACCTTCATATCTGATTACTAGTACCTGACCTTCTTCAACTTCGCCTTTAGCTACTGCATCAAATGCATATTCTTCTCTGTCATAAACTCGGGCTTTTCCTGTAAATTTTGTCATCTCAACACCGGCTGTTTTAATAACTGCACCATCTGGTGCCAAACTTCCTTTCAATATCACAGCTGTACCTACTGAATGAATTGGGTTATCTATTGATTTGACTATTTGTTGTACTGGTTCTGGAATATTCATTGATGCAAGATTTTCTTTAATTGATTTTCCAGTTACTGTAATACAATTATCGTGAATTAGTTTTCTTTCTGCTAATTTTTTTAGTACAAATGGGATGCCGCCAATTTTATCCAGTGAATTCATTACATAATTTCCACCTGGTTTCATATCTGCCAAATGTGGAGTCTTTTTTCTAACTCTCTCAAAATCATCATATGTTAATTTTATTCCCGCTTCACTTGATAATGCCAACAAGTGCAAAATTCCATTTGTGGAACCTCCAATTGCATTTAACATTGTAATTGCATTTTCAAATGCCTCAAATGTGAGAATGTCTCGCGGTTTGATATTTTGTTCTAATAGTCTAACACATGCCTTGCCTGTGTCATACACTATTTTCTCTCTTCTGTCGTCTTCTGCTGGAGGACTAGCACTACCTGGCAACGCAAGACCAATAGCTTCAGAAATCGATGCCATTGTATTTGCAGTAAACATTCCACCACATGATCCCGCACTTGGGCATGCAGTGTTTTCTATGTTTTTTAGTCCCTCCAATGATAACTGTCCTGCATCATATGCACCAACTGCTTCATACACATCAACAACTGTTAGTTCTTGACCGTTTAGTATTCCTGGCATAATAGTTCCTCCATAAACAAAGATAGACGGTAAATTCAATCGAGCCATTGCCATCATAGTTCCTGGTAAACTCTTATCACATCCTGCAATTCCAACTAGCGCATCATATTGATGTGCACGAACCATTAATTCAATAGAATCTGCAATTACCTCTCTTGAAACTAATGATGACTTCATTCCTTCATGACCCATTGCAATTCCGTCACTTACTGCAATAGTTGAAAATTCTCTAGGTGTTGCACCTCCATCTCTTACTCCTTCTTTTGCTTTTAGAGCTAATCTTGGAAGGTGAATATTACAAGGAGTAGCCTCATTTCCGGTATGGCATACTCCAACAAATGGTTTGTCTAAATCATTATCTGTCAATCCCATAGCTTTGTACATTGCTCTATGAGGAGATCTAGCAGTTCCTTCTACAACATTTCTACTGGAAATTTCCATAACATGACAAATGTAGTTTGCTATAATTTAGACTTTATCGACATTATCACTAAAAAATGCCATTAATCATAAAGCGTTTAAATCCTAAACATTTCCACTGGAAATATTGGAACAAAAATCTCTTGCATGCCCTGTTTGTCAAAGCAATAAGGCAGAAATTGCAGGAGAAGATGTTAAACTAAGTGGACAATTCCAAGACAAAGAATTTCTAACTACTCCCTTAACTGTTCTAAGATGTACTCAATGTGGCTATTACATGTTTTTTGATAAAATGACACAATTCACAACAAAAGAATCTGATGAATCATAATTAAAAATATTGAAAAACTATGATTCTATAATCGCTTGATTCTCTAATTGTAATAACAGACCTTGAATTTCTTCTGGTGTTTCTGCACCATATACGATGAGGATTCTGTCTTTATCCATAGGTTCATAATTTCTAATGTCGCTGACTTTCTCCCCGTTGATATAGAAGTTCAATGTATAATCCTCATTTGTACAAAATTGTCTTCCATCTTGGAAGACAAAGCATTTGTCATCTAATCCTAATTTTAATGACTGGAACAAATATCCTAGAGTTACCCCTGTTGCATGTTTGTGAACGGTGGTGCCATCTCCTCCTTCAAAATGAATCCAACTTGTTTTGATTTGGTATGCTGGTAATGAAAAATCAAATGTATCCCCAAAAATTTTGACTAGCATTGCAGCATGTGAGTGCTCACTGCCTAAAGCTCCTGCTCCTTCTGGGCCTCCAGGAGCAGTCTGTGACATGTTCATAAACTTCCATCCTGAATATCCAACAATTACAGCGATTACTGCAAATACCGCAATTGTGATCAGCATATTTCGTCTTTTTTCAAAGGAGCGTTTTGTAGCATAATTATCACGCTTTTCTTCTCGCTCTCTCCTTTCTTTTCGTCCCATGAGTTAATCAGATTCAAAAATTTGCCCTAATTAACTGTTCGATGAAACAATAAATAAAATCAAAAATTCCAATTCTATTATGAGCTGTATTTTTTGTGATATATTATCTGGAATTAGATCT
>SCUP01000348.1 GCA_004297665.1 Nitrosarchaeum sp.
GATTTACAATTATTCCGTTAATGCCAACTTTTCTTCCATCGATCCCGGTTACTACACCAAAGATAAAATCATAAAATTCTCCATTTTTTTTAGTAGAGAAAACATGAGCTCCTTCCCTTAATACAGGCTTTCGTCCAAACATGATTAGAATGCATTATGGAGTGTATTTATTGGTATCAAACCAGGCGTAATTATCTCTGATTACATCCATTACAAAATAACTAAAACAAAACAA
The DNA here is from genome assembly GCA_004297665.1 of Nitrosarchaeum sp. Taxonomy (GTDB): domain Archaea; phylum Thermoproteota; class Nitrososphaeria; order Nitrososphaerales; family Nitrosopumilaceae; genus Nitrosarchaeum. Next base: position 236 of record SCUP01000348.1, read on the forward strand.
GTAATGAAAAATTTTTGCAGTAGCCCTTTTGTAACATTCCAATGATGTTAGAAAAAAATTTGAAATTAGTAATCAAATTACTGCAGATCAACTAACTCTAGATGAGGTAAATTCCCCACTAATTGCTACAACTCCACCGAGGTCTCCAAAGACATTTCCTCTTAGCATATCGGATGTAAACTGAGCATCCACATTTAGCACTCCAACAGTACCTGAAAATCCAGATCCAAATACCACTCCATCAACAACTCCTTCTAATGTAAATCCTTGTTGGCAAAGAGAAAGGTCATAATCTGCAGTAGCTTCTTGGTTACTTACTTGTGCTGAACCCCCAACGTCATTTCCATTTTGAGTGAGATTAATCAAGACATTACCAGTATACCAACACGTTTCCGTGTAGAGTCCTTTTACTGGGCTATAATATTCAAAACTTGCAGTCCATTTTGCAGTCCCTTGATATGTCCCAGTTAATCCCTGGGGTTTTGGTGCTGGAGCTGGTGTTTGTTTTGTTTCTGGTGTTGGTGTTTGTTTTGTTTCTGGTGTTGGTGTTTGTTTTGTTTCTGGAAATGGTGTTGGAGCTGGTGTTTGTTTTGTAACTTTAATGAGATTGTTTTTAACAAGATACTGGACACCGTTTATAAAATCCGAGTCCTGTGTCTGACCTTCAGCCCACCACTTTACAGTATTTTTAAACCATATTGGAATTTGTTTTGATGGGGATGTGGAAGGTTCAACTTGTGGAATTATGATTATTCCCTGATTAATGAGGTGCTCTATTCCACGAATAAATTCATCGTCAGTTAGCATTCCGTCAGCCCACCACTTTGCATTGTTTTTAATCCATTTAGGAATTGACAAAGACAGTGCCGGCTCTGATAGCGCAGGAGAAATTCCTTCAAAATTAGAAATTGTAAATGATTGTGACATGTTGGTCATATCAGTTACAAGAGAATCAAATGTGTCAGGATTAAAAAAAATCGTAGATATCAACCAAAAGTCCTTGCCGTCAGGAATTATAGCATAAGCAAACAGTGGGCTAACTGTATTTCCATTAGTTACCAGAACTGAAGTAAAAGTAACATAGTACATTTTGTACCCGTTTGCATGTGTGTCTACTTCAGATGACAAAAATTCTATATCCGAGCAATCAGTGTGACAATAATCAATCAGTTCTTGTTTAATTGCCTCTAAGAGTTGTTGCTCATCTAGTCCTCGAAAATAAGGATCGTCTTGTGCCAGCCCTACCAAGAATAGCCCGTCTTGTTTGGGAGAAACAAATGTTGCAAGTGTAAGTCGGTTTGGCTTGTCAGGATCCTTTTCAAAAGTGGTGTTTTTTTGCCAGGTGGCAGGATAGTTTATTGTAAAGCCGTACTGTTTGTCTTGATACTTGATAACTCCAGGTGTTGTAGTTGGATCACTTACCTGAAATGCTACTGTTCCAATTTCATTAGGCCCATATGTTGCAGTAACAGTATAGGTTCCCTTTGGCCAATCTCCTTTAATTGCAACAGGTACGTCAAAGTTTCCGTCCTTGCTGATAATGATTCCCTGTGATTCAACAGAGTTGTCTGGTTTTTTGATTTCCAGTACAAGCGGCATTCCACGTGAAATACTGGTAACTGTTCCAGATACCTGGATTACACCTGGTGAATATTTTGATGAAGAGATAACTGGTGAGCTGACTTGTAATGTTCCAAAGCTAGATTGTGCAGTTTGAGATGTAGATTGCAGCTGACCGCATTTTGTGTTTGGCTCTACTGTTACTGTAACAATGTCAGTACTTGATGCACCTGAAGCTGCAACTCCATTTACATAAAATTGGTAATTATCTGGCGGTGTTTTACAGCTGGTTTTTACTATGAGTGTGGCACTGTTTTGTGGTGTTACTACACTTGGTTCAAACCATCCATAGATACCAAGACTCTCTTGCCATGTTGTGGTGGATAATGATACTGGTTCTGGTTCTCCCTTGATGATCTCCGTTCTAACTGTGATTGTTCTTTGAGAGTCTTGCTGTATTTTTTCAAATACTGGAACAACAACACTGAATTGAAAGTCTTTTACTGGTTGCAATTCAGGTTCTACTGTAATTGAAACGGTGTGAACCGAACCCGTACAATAATCAGCGTTAGAGGTACAACTGGTTGTCCATAGTACTTCATAAGATCCAGGTTCTTGTGAATCTGGCACTTTAAGCATATAATTTACTTTATTGTGTTCTCCTGACTGTTGATCACCAAAATCTACGTGATTGGGAGTTACCCATGATGCTGCAGAGCCAGATGCATCTGTCCAACCATGAATTGTATCTCCAGGAAGATCAGATGAAGGATTGGAATCTACATACAACTGAACTTCTTGTCCAGGTTTGAGTGTTATGGATTCACTGTGAGCAAACGCATATGAGCTACAACTAAAAACAGTGATTAAACATAAAACGCCCAAAATTATTTTGGCCATTAACCGTATCTCTTTGCATAGTAAATAAGCAGTATCGTGATTTTCAGATTTGATTTACTATTTTTTGGAATCCTAAATCCTTAAGTTTTTAGAAAACTCAAACAGATTTTAAACAAATAAACAAGACGATTTTGTCACTTACGAATAGAAAATAATCTAGACAATTATGTCCGATATTATGACCGATTCGATATAGGGTTTTAGGAACATTATGTCCGATTGATAGAGAATATTTATTGGTATCAAACCAGACGTAATTATCTCCAGTTAATCCATTACAAAATTAAAGTTAGCAAAATGTTTTTGAAATCAGAATTAATTGCCGGCGTTTTATTCTAAAAGTATCTGTGTCTATTTGTACAGCCTTGATGTGTAAGGACTTTAGGGTTTTAGCTTGCCAGTAATTTTTTTTGACTTGCAGTCTAAAACATATTTTTTAGATCAATAACACATGCTCATAAAAATAATTGTAATAGCCTCTATTTTGGCTCTAGGAGTGTTTATGTTCTCATCAGAAATTAATGGCATATTTCCTAACATCTCCAGTAATGTAATTGAGCCTATGAGAGAGGATGCAAATAACTTGGGAATTAAAACAACAGAATCAATTGAAAACGGTCTTGACTCATCAGCCAAAATAATGGATGAAACCAGTGATAAAATCGGTAGTCAAATAAACAGTGCAAAAGAATCTTCAAAGGATCTATTAACTGAAAAAATATCTCAAATAAACCCAGCAAAGAGTATCGACGATATATTCAAAAAACCTACCGATGAACTTGCAACTCAACCAACAACATCAACTCAATCAACAAATCCTCCAAATACTGATTCAAGTATTGAATCCAACTATCCACACGTTGTTTATGAGAAACTTGATTTGTCGATGATTCAACAATCCAATGGGGATGTTTTATTACAATATTCAGATGCTACTGGGAATACAAAAAGCACTAATGTAGTAATTAGAACTAGTGAAAAAGAAATATTTTCTGGAACTTTTTTTACTTCAAATTTTAAGACCGTGATAAATGATGTTTCCAGAACATCATATTATGTGGATATCACTGTTGAGCACAAAGATTATGGTACTGTGACATCTTCAATATTCAATTCTGTAGATAGCATTGATTCTGAAATTACTGGCGAGTTTTATCAGCCATAATTTGGATTAATCATGCAATAGTTTTGTACAATATGATTAAAGGATACTGACGTATAATTTCTCAGCATATCTTAAATAATGATGGCAGATTAATTTTTTGTGAATAGCATAATCTATGCATGTCTTTTTGGATTAATGGTAATTTCAGTAAACTATTCGTTTGCACAATCTGAAACAAGCGAGCAGGTTACTTTGTCAGGTGATCTTGCAAACAATCCAGTTGCACAAGACATCTTAAAAAAAATAGAGCAGACAAAAAAGTGGATTAAAGAACTGGAAGAGAAAAACTATGAAGCATTAGAGGCTAAAAAAGAACTAGAGGCAAAAAGAGCACAGGCACTTGAAAAGCTAAATCAGGATCTCAGTGAATGGGAAGCGTTATGGGAATATTACTCACCAAAAAACTCTTTTTCACGATTTGTAGATAAAGTCCAAGAATCACAGGTAAAAGAAGTCTTTTGGGATCAGTTTGAATTTCACCAAATTAAAGTCGATGCAGGACGAGATGCACTCAAAAAAGTTTTAGCAAGTGGCGGTTCGCTAAAAGAAGCACGTCAAGCATATCTTAAAGCAGCAGAAACAAAACGAATAGAGCTAATTGAGGCAAACAGTATCTTTAATGTAAATCACAATTTGGCATATTACAATCAGCAGATTATGTTTAACAAAGAAGGACAGTTTATTGAAACGCCAATAACTGGAGAGCAACTACGAAAATATTATGAGGATTATAGAACAAATCCTGCATATCTACAAGCAAATCCTGATGATGCAATATCATGGGAGGATTTAGGAAAAACGACTCCAAATACAGAGTGTAGAAAAGGATCTGTTGTAGTGTATAGGTTTCATGCAAATGACTATGTCTGTGTTTCAATGTCAACTGCAGAAATGTGGATACGACATGGAATGGGAGAAATCACTGGAAACTCTACAGCATTTAATATAGATTCGGTAACTCCACTAACAAAATGTGATGAAGGATTAACAGTAGTCTATGCTTTAGAGTCTGGAAAATATTCATGTGTATTACAAGAAACTGCAGATTCATGGATAGCACAAGGTATTGCAGAAGCTCATGATCCACAATCATACATTTTAGATAAAATTCAGGACAAGGATGTATCGGTAATAATTCAAGAAATAAACCAAAAACTAGAAGAATTTGATGATGATCTTGCATTAAAACAGGCAGAACTAAAAGAGAAATATGATAAAAAATATGCAGATGCATTAGCACAATCAAAAAATGATGAAAAAAGTGCAATAAAGGATCAGAGGGAGCGTCCGGGCATGACAAAAGAAGAGCTGAGCACCAAAATCATGCAAATAAGAAAAAAATATGATTCAACGCAGGAGAATATCTTGCAAGAAAAGATAGCAGCTCTAAAAATACTAGATGGAATTCACAAAGAAAATGTAAAGAAATTTGCCGACACATACGAGTTTGACCCATATGTCAAGATAGTATGGAATTCTGAATTATCAAAGTATGATGCAGTAAAGAAAAACTAGTTTCGGTTTAGGGTTTTAGGGGTTATTAGTCCAAGTTAGATTATATTTAATGAATTATTAATCGACAATTCTTAATATCAGACTAAGAGATGTTCATCGTTGGATAAAAAAGAAATTCTAAAGGAATTTTCATCTGACCCAGACAGATACTACAAGGTTAAATTATTTGAAGAGCAAGGATTTGTCAGAAAATCATGCTTAAAATGCAAAAGATTCTTCTGGACTTTAGATTCTGGAAGAGAATTATGTCCAGATGATGCAGATGACACATATTCGTTTATCGGAGATCCTCCAACTACAAAGAGATTTGACTATACACAAGCTTGGAAAGAAGTAGAATCATTTTTTGTAAAAAATGGTCACACATCAGTTTCAAGATATCCAGTTGTGTGTAGATGGCGTGATGATCTTTACTTTACAATTGCATCTATTGTAGATTTTCAAAGAATAATGGGTTCAAAAGTTGTCTTTGAATTTCCTGCAAATCCATTAGTTGTTCCGCAAACTTGTTTAAGATTCAAGGATTTAGAAAATGTCGGAGTAACTGGAAGACATTTTTCTAGTTTTTGTATGATTGGACAACACAGCATTCCAAATTCTCAAGGATATTGGAAAGACAAATGTGTAGATTTGGACTTTAGGCTATTAACGAATCAATTTGGAATAAAAAAAGAAGAAGTTGTGTTTGTTGAAGATGTTTGGGCAGGTGGAGGCTCTTTTGGTTCATCATTAGAATATTTTGTCAAAGGATTAGAGCTTGGTAATGCCGTATTTACTGAATTTCAAGGAGAGTTGGGAAAGCATACAACACTTGATCAGAAAATTATCGATATGGGGGCAGGTCTAGAAAGATTTGCATGGATTACAATGGGAACTCCAACTGCATATGATTGCTGTTTTGGTCCAATCACAAATCACTTGTTTGAAAAAATAGGGATTGATTCAGACTCTGAAATGCTTAGAAAGTATTTTACAGCAATTGCAAAAAATCTGGAGATTCATGAAGATTTAATTGATGTAAGAAGACATGCAGCAAACTCTGCAGGGCTAACACAAGATCAGATTAATCGAATAATCACACCGCTTGAAGGAATGTATTTGATTGCAGATCATCTTCGTACATTGATCTTTGCAATTACAGATGGTGCATTGCCAAGTAATGTTGGTGGAGGATACAATCTAAGAATGATGCTACGAAGAATTAATGGAACAATGGACAGATTGAATCTCAAGCTAGACATTGATGAATTAGTGGATATGCATATTGATTATCTAAAAGATACCTATCCTGAGCTTGATGCCAAAAGACAAGATATCAAAACTATTCTAAAATTAGAATCTGAAAGATATGTTGAATCAAAAACAAGAATGGGTAAAATGGCAGGACGTCTAAAAGAAAAAGGTAGAGCACCAACGGTTGATGAACTAATCACACTATACGAATCAGATGGAATTACGCCAGAGTATCTCAAAGAAATTGACGTAATCTCTGAAATTCCTTCATCATTTTATGCAAAATTATCAGATTTGCACCAATCAGACAAGAAAAAAGATGTGGAACAACTTCCACTTGAAAACATTCCAGAAACTGAAATGTTGTTTTACAAAGATGATCCTATGGAGTTTGATGCCAAAGTTCTCAAAGTTTTTGATAAATCAGTAGTGCTTGATAGAACTTCATTTTATGCAAGAGGTGGAGGACAAGAGCCTGATCATGGAACCATTGCAGGAGCCAAAGTAATTGATGTCAATAAACACGGAGGAGTAATTATTCATGAGATAGAAGGCCAGACTCCAAAAGAAGGAAGTATAGTATCATGTAAAGTTGATGTAACACGCAGAGCAAACATAACAAAAAACCACACAAGTACACATATTCTAAATTCATCAGCAAGAGGAGTATTAGGTTCATGGATATGGCAACACTCTGCATTCAAAGAAGCAGATCATGCAAGATTAGACATTACACATCATTCATCATTAACAGAACAACAAGTGCAAGACATTGAAAATGTTGCAAACGATATTGTTGCAAAAGACATGTCAGTAACTATTGAAAACTATGACAGAGGAACTGCAGAGCAAAAATATGGATTTAAAATTTATCAGGGGGGTGTAGTCCCTGTCAAATCAGTTAGAATTGTATCAATTGAAGACTTTGATGTTGAAGCATGTGGTGGAACGCATGTCAAAAAAACCAAAGAGGTGGAATTAATCAAAATTACCAAAACAAAGAGAATTCAAGATGGAGTAGTAAGACTAGAGTTTGTTTCAGGACCAACTGCACGAGAATATGTAAAACAACAAGAAATTGAGCAATTAAAGAAAGCAGAAGAATCAGTACAGAAAGAACTCAAAGATAAACAAAGAGAAGAAGAAAGACAAAAAGCAAAAGAAAAGATTCCAGCATTGTTAGAGCAAATTGCAACGCTTTCCAACACTGGAGTAATTGATGAGATTGAGATTAATGTAAATTCGATAAAATCATGTTTTACAAATTCAAGACAATATGATGAATTCTTTCACATGAATTTTGGCAAAAAACTAGTCAAAGAAAATCCAAATTCAGTTTATGTTGGGATTTTCAAGTCAGGCCCAACTATTCGAGTAATAGTATACTCTGGTGATGAGGCATCAAAGAGCAAAAATGCTGGAAATATTGCCAAATCTGTGGCTGAAATCCTAGGTGGAGCAGGTGGTGGAGACGCAAAATTTGCTCAGGGGGGAGGAAAAGACACATCTAAAATGGATGAGGCAATAGCCAAAGCAAAATCAATGATTTTAGGATGAGAATGTTATGCAAATAAAATGGAATGAAATTGAATCAAAGTGGAGAAAAAGATGGAATGATACCAAAGACTTTGAAACAGATCCAAATACCAAAGAAAAAAAATTCATCACAGTTGCATATCCATATCCAAATTCACCTCAACACATAGGACATGGTAGAACCTACACACTAGCTGATGTTCATGCAAGGTTTTACCGCATGCAAGGATTCAATGTATTGTTTCCAATGGGATTTCATTATACTGGAACTCCAATTCTTGGAATGGCAAAAAGAGTAGAGGCAAAAGACAAAGAGATAATTGAAAATTTAAAAAATATTTATGGAGTTCCAGAGGAATCAATTAAAACATTTGTCGAACCAGTAAAGATTGCAGATTATTTTCATAAAGAAATCAAGACAGGAATGATAGAGATGGGGTATTCAATTGACTGGAGAAGAGAGTTCACTACAATTGATCCAGTGTATAGCAAATTTATCGAATGGCAAATCAACACATTAAGAGAAAAGAATCTAATCATTCAGGGATCTCATCCAGTTGGATGGTGTCCAAAAGATCAAAACCCGGTATCACAACATGACACACTAGGTGATGTAGAGCCAGACTTTACTGAATATATTTTGATCAAATTCAAATATGAAGATTATATCATTCCAACTGCAACATTACGGCCTGAAACAATTTTTGGTGTGGTGAATCTTTGGGTTAATCCAGAAATCATTTACAAAAAAATTACAGTGGATGATGAAAAATGGATTGTAAGTGCAGAATGTGCATACAAACTAGAATTTTTGGATAAAAAAATAACATATGATGGTGAGATAAAGGGTTCAGAATTAATTGGAAAATCAGTAATAGTTCCACATAGAAATGAATCAATTGTAATGCTTCCTGCAAGTTTTGTTGAGAGTGGAACAGGAACTGGAATGGTCATGTCAGTTCCAGCACATGCACCATTTGATCATCAGGCATTGGAGGACCTCAAAAAAGCAAAAATCGAGCCTAAATTGGCCTCACTAGTAAACAAAATCATGCCCATATCCATTATTCAGACTGAAGGGTATGGTGACAATCCAGCCAAAGAGGCAGTTGAGAGATTAGGAGTAAAAGATCAAAGTGATCCAAAATTAGAAGAGGCAACAAAGGAAGTATATGGAAAAGAATTCTATGGTGGAAAGCTAAAACAAAACACAGAAAGATTTGCTGGAATAAAAGTAGCATATGCAAAAGATACCATCAAGGAATGGTTAATTGAAAACAAACATGCAGATATCTTACTAGAACTAACAAACACCCCAGTAAGATGCAGATGTGGAGCAGAATGCGTTGTCAAAGTTCTCAATAATCAATGGTTCCTAAATTATGGAGATAAAGACTGGAAAGAATTAGCTACCAAGTGCTTTGATGAAATGAATATTTTACCGCAAGAGATTAGATCAGAGTTCAATTATGTTATTGGATGGCTACGAGAAAGAGCATGTGCAAGACAACACGGACTAGGAACAAAACTTCCATGGGATAAGGACTGGATCGTAGAGAGTCTTTCAGATTCTGTAATTTACATGGCATACTATACAATTTCAAAATTTGTAAACAATGGAACACTAAAGGCAGAAAAATTATCCAAAGAATTCTTTGATTATATTTTCTTGGATACTGGTGATGCAAATAAGGTCGCTGCAATTACTGGAATGTCAGAGAATATAATCAATGAAATCAAAAAAGAATTCCAGTATTTTTATCCAGTAGATTCAAGACACTCTGGGCGTGATTTGGTTCCAAATCACTTGACATTTTTTGTACTAAACCATGTTGCAATATTTCCTAAAAGCAATTGGCCCAAAGAAATTGTAGTTAATGGATCTGTTTTGATGAATGGCTCTAAAATGTCAAAGAGTATGGGAAATATCATACCATTGCGAAAAGCAATCCAAGATTATGGCGCAGATCCTATCAGACTGGCAATAATAATTTCTGCAGAACTACTACAAGATGCAGATTTTAACATGGAGTCAGTTTCAGGAATTCAAAATAAGCTAGAAGCATTATACAACGAATGTTCTAGGCTCAAATCTGAAAAAAACGACATTCTGGAAGCAGAAGACAGATGGATTTTATCTAAAACTCAAAGTATGGTCTCTGAGGTTACATCATCTATTGAAAAAATGAGATTACGAGAAGCCCTACATGACATTTTGTTTTCATTTGAATCGGATTTGAGCTGGTATATGAAAAGAGTAAATGCAAAAAACAGAGAAAACATCTCAGGAATTTTACACCAGATAAACTCTACACGAGTGGCAATGCTATCACCATTTGCACCCCATATTGCAGAAGAAATATGGGAAAAATTAGGGTATTCTAAGCTAGTATCAACATCTCAATGGCCAGAATTCTCTGCAGAAAATGTCAATGCATCTGCCATTCAATCCGAAGAGTTGTTAAAATTACTAATTGAAGATATTTCAAATATTCTCAAAGTAACAAAGATTACTCCAAAAAAGATTACAATCTATACAGCTGATTCATTCAAGTCCAAAGTGTATCATTCCATTTTAGAAAAAGTGATGGCAGGACAAACAAATATGGGAATTGTAATGAAAGAACTAATTGTCAATCCAGACACATCTGATGTTAAAAAAATTCCAGACTTTGTACAAAAAACAATCAAGGATATTTTATCTGAACCAACTGAAATTAGACAAACAAAGCTAGATTCTAAAGACTTTGACGAGAAGAGTTTTCTTACAAATGAATTGATTCAATTAGGAAAGAAAGAGTTTGGAGTAGAGATTGATGTTTTCGCAGAATCAGATGATAACATCTATGATCCTAAAGGAAAGGCAAGACATGCAAGGCCATTCAAGCCTGCTATTTTGATTGAATAGTTCCAATCCAAAATCTCTTGTTATCTGCATTAAGATTCACCAATCTCTCAACTGTTTTGAATTTCTCTATCTGATCAACGAAATGATGTAAAAACCAAATTTAAAACAAATAATCATAAAACAATGCAATATTGTATTTATTAGGTCAAAAGAGACTAGCTGTGAAATGAAAATTGCAGTTATGGGTATGGGAGTTGCAGGCAGTTATCTTATTGCAAGACTCAAAAATTCTGAACATGAAGTAGTAGGATATGAGCGAAGCACGCAAGAAAGACATGATTCTATTTGTGCATGGGGAACAATAAAGTCAGAACTAGAAAAATTTTGCAAAAAGACTGGACGCAATTTTGATGACTTTTTGATTCATGAGGGAAAGACAATGCACGTTAAAATGAATAACAGCGTAAAATTTGATATCGGCTTGCACGGATTGTGCACATATGACAAATTAGCATTAATCAAAGACTTCATTAAAGATTCCAAAATAATCTACGGTGAAGCTCCAAAATTAGAAGATTTGGAAAAAGAATACGACATGATAGTTGATTGTACTGGATTTGCAAGAACATATTTACCAAAATTAGAAGAAGATTTTTTCTTGCCAACATATGAGTACAAAGTAGAATATGAAGACAAAGT
>SCUP01000349.1 GCA_004297665.1 Nitrosarchaeum sp.
GAATTGGAACATGCAATATTGTTTTTGTAAATGTATTTTCTCCATCAATTACAGAAACTAAAATGGTTGGAATTACTGCATAATCATTTTGATTTTTTACATTGCCTCCAACTGTATATATGCCTTCATAATCAAAATATCCAAGATATTCTTGTGGTGGTATGAAAACTTCAGCAAATGTAAATTGAGAAATTAGTAATGAAGTAAACATGAATCCAATTAAAATAAATATTATTTTTGATTGTGATAAATTAGTAAGAGATGATAACATATTTGAACCCAGATATTGATTTTTCAAGTAAGCTTGGTATATAGTCTTCAATTAATTAATCTGTTATTTCTCTTGTTTTAGTACAATATGTATTTTATAGATTTAAACAGACTAATTCACATTTCTAACTAGATATGAAGAATTCTATTTTGTATCAAATATTGTAGTCCCTGCACAAACGTTCCATCATCAATTTGTCCATTTGACCACCACTTTGCATTGTTTTTGATCCAAGATGGAATTTGATTGCTTCCTGTGCCTGTACTTTGAGAAGTTTCTGGAATTTTCATTATTTTTTCTTTGATGAGATATTGTATGCCTTGGACAAAAGAGCTGTCATCAACTTGTCCATCTGACCACCAACTAACATTATTTCGTACCCATTCAGGTATTGAGATATCATTATTTTCATGTGTTACGTGATTAATTATAATTGGAATAGATGTTTTTGCAAGATTATTATCACCAAGATTTTGGAAATTTAGATGCACAATTCCAGTTACATCATCAGGTATTGTAAACTCTGCTAGATTGTGTTTTTCTTTAGAATCACTACTGAGTCCACTTTGTTTAAAAATTATTTTATCATTTTGAGTGATTGAAAAATCATAATTTACTGATACTGGTCTATTTTTTAGAAAAATATCAGTAACATCAAAATAGATTGTTGCTTTTGAGTTTGATTGTAAATTTTGTGGTTCCCAAGATACAAGAACTCGAAATTGTCCATTTTCAGTTACTGAACTTAATTGAATATCATCTGAATTTGGTTTGATAAGAAAATTAATTCTATTTTGACTTGGATCATGATTGTAAATATTCCATAATTCTTTTTTATTAATAATAAAATGTACTACCCTTCCATCAGAAAAAAAATCATCGATAGTTACAATATCATCAGATAGCTTGATTCCATTTACATACATAGAAAATCCAGATGCCAATAGATCTCCAAATGTTTTTGGAATTACTAATTCTTCATGGATTATAGATGTCTGATTGATGTTATTTACACTCCATTCAAAAGGCATCGAAAAAGTAATTTCCTTAGATTCAACATCATATTGAAAGTTCTTTATTTCATCATAATATGTAACAACATTGATTATTTGAGGGCCAAAAATAGGATGATTAATTTCGTGTCTAGATTTTTGTGCGATTGAAATTTCTGCATTGAAAGTCAATGGTACATCTAATTTCTTTGAATAATCATCAGCTGTAATAATACTAATATCAAACTTGTATAATCCTCCTTCACTTAGTTTTGGACCCTTTACATTTACTATTCTATCGTCTAATCCAAGTAATGAATCAAAGAAATTCTCTTTATTCTCTTCTTGAACTTGAATTGTTGTAGTATTTTCGGATATAAAATTAAAGACTAGGAATCCATTATCACTTTGAAATTCTTTTTCAAAAAGAAATTGTTCACCACGACTAGATTTTATCAAAAATGTGACATCCCTAAGGGTAATTTTTGAATCAAAATCAATTAATGAAATAGATATTTGTTGATCATCACTTTCATTTGGATTATTTGAAG
>SCUP01000350.1 GCA_004297665.1 Nitrosarchaeum sp.
GAATCAACAATAATTGAATTTGAAGAAGGAAAATTAAAAATTCACAGAGAAGGAGTTTTAACACGAAATGAGATCTTGAAAATACTTTGAATCTAATAATTACATGTGCCAGACATTTGGAATCAGAAACGAGACAAGAATTATTAGATATTTTAGAAAAACTAGGAGACTCGGAACCTAAAATAACTATCACAAATATGTCGGGAATTTTGACTGCTGAAACAAAATTGGAACCAATAATAGTAGTAAAAAAAATCAAAGAAATGCTACTAGATGAACCGTGGTGTATTAGATATTGTCTTAGAATAATCCCTATTCAAAAAATTACAGAAACTAAAATTGAGAGCATTGATGACGGAATTTTAGATTTAATCAAATTGATTTCCAATGGAGAATCATATAGAATATCAATTGAGAAAAGAAATTCTAACATTTCAAGCCAAGAATTAATTTCCAAAATAGCAAAAAAAATTAAAAATAAAGTATCATTAGAATTCCCTGATAAAATTATATTAATTGAAGTATTGGGAAATCAGACGGGAATTGCAATTGTAAAAAAAGAAGATGTTTTGAGCGTAGAAAAAACTAAAAGAAGTATATCAGAGTAAAATAGCAGCTTTTTCTATTAGTATATCTTCAAGAGGATTTTTTGATAAAACTACATCAAGCTGTTTATCTGTTATTTGAAAATATTTTTTTATAAAAGAGGTATTATCTTTTGAGAACATTTTGACAGACATAAAACTCAATTTTTTATAAAGTGCATCTAAGATTTTTTTATTGCCAAGTGCAATCAGTATAAAATTTTGTTGTGATTTGATTCCAGCAGAATTAATTGCAGAAGAAATTTGTGAAGAAATAGCAAAGCGCATTAAAATATCCATTTCAAATTTGTTTGAAAGTAAGATATTATTTTTATCAGAAGAGACAGATAAGGAAATAATTTTTCTCAGATGATAATTATTTAGAATAAAATTACTAGATATGGCCTGAAGTTTAATGCTAGGAAATTGTTTTCGAAGTGTATCAAGATATGTAATATCAATTTCTTTTTGCCCTTGAATTTCAATTATCTGAACTAATTTGTTTGAAACATTGAAAATTAGTCTTTTAGGTGAACCTCCATGAATAACAGGAATTATACTTACCACATCATCATTTTTTATTTTAGTCATTTTTCCTTCTAGGGCAGAAGAATCGACGCCATTAATCGCTATCAATATGTTTTCAACATCCAAATTAGGAGTGTCAATAGGTTTTAGTTCTAATAGTAAAACAAGGAGTTCTTGAATGGTAATATCAGATTTATCAATTTTTAGTGTATCAGTAAAAAAGGACTTTTTTGCTCCTCCTACGAGTTTAATCATTATCATATAGTGATCATCTGGAATGCTAAAAATTAATTTTTTGTTTTGTTATGCAGTTTATTCTTCTGTGGCTTCACTTGTTTCTGAGTCAGATGTTATTGCAATGATTTCCTCTTCAATGGTATCATCTTCAGAAATTTTCTCTTCCAAAGTATAATTTTCAATTCTAGAAGATTCTATTTGAGATTGTTTTGCTTTTTCTTCACGGTTTTCTTTCTTAATAAATTTAGTAATGTAACCTGCAATTTCATTTTTTAGTCCTTTTGAACGAACTATAGCTATTAGATCTAATGCTTTCTTGTTATCAGCAAAATCTTCTCCAAATTTTAGCTTGTGTCCATCTAGTACTTCATAAGAAAGACGCTTAATTCTATCCATTCTTCGTGTAACGAACTAGGGTTTTTTATACCTATATTCGAAGGAATGATTTTGAATTTTCTTCCAATAATGAAGCCATTTCATCATATGATTTGCCTAGTATTTTTGAGGCACAAAACACAACACTTGGAATAAAACTGATTTGTCCAGATTTCATTTCAAAGCATTTTGAGAATTTTACAGGGCCATCTGTTTCAACAAGAATTTTTGCCTCAGATGTTTTAGATAATAGCATTTGTTTGTCATTTGCATAAATTAGAACGGGACCATATGAAACAAAAAAATCCATGTCCATTGCTTTTTGAAGCTGTTTTTTGCTTCCATCAAACCAATGTAGTAATGCATGCTTAATGTCATAAGAAGTAATTATAGAAAATATCTCATCAAGACTCTTTCGGGAATGAATTGAAATAGGTTTTTGGAATTTTTCTGCAAGAGAGAGCAGAGATTCAAAAAGAAAGATTTGTCTTGTGTTATCTTCATTGGATTTTACATATGTAGGGTCTAGGCCAATCTCTCCAATACCAGAAATATGCTGTTGGTTTTCACTAATTAGATTTATCATCAGTTCTAGATCATCATTTGCACGTTCAGGATGAATTCCAATAAAAGGCAAGATGAGTTTGCTCTTTCTTCCAAGCTCCAAAGTTTTTTTAGAGGTAACATTATCCATTGATACGCAGCAAGCTTTGATTTTCATATTTTCCATTCCTTTGATTGTATGATTCAAATCATATTCATAATATGGATCGGATAAATGAATATGAGAATCATATAACCAAGTCATTGCTTTAACTTTCAAAATAGTCTGTATAAATCGATTTCTTAGTGATATTTTTTTACTCACAATCTTTTATCGGAAAAAAGAAAAGAGAAAACAATGAAATCATCAGAACTTGGGATGTCAGCAATGTACAGAATTTTAAAAAAAGCAGGAGCTGAGAGAGTTAGTGATGAATCAGCAGAAGAACTAAGAGGGATAATTGAAGAATTGGCCAACAATATTGCAAAAAGTGCAGTAGATATGGCCTTGCATGCAGGAAGAAAAACGATAAAGGCAGAAGACATCAAACTTGCTTCAAAACCATTTATTTAATTTAATCTAAAGAGTTTAATTATTCATTTCATATTTTTCAAAACGGTGCGGTGGCAGAACGGTTATGCGTGAGCCTGCAAAGCTTATACAAAGGGGTTCGACTCCCTTCCTCACCTTTCAACATTTTAAGACAATTCAACAATTACTTGTCCTTTCATCCAAGGATGTAATGTACAAAAATAATCATAGATTCCAATATTTTCAAAAATAAATGTAAATGATTCCTCAGGATCTAAATAGCCACTATCAAAAATTTCACTTGGTTCATCATAATACCCAGAGGTCACACTGTGAAATGCAACATCTTCATTTACCCAAGTAACTGAATTACCTTGTTTTATTACAATTTTTGATGGAGTATAACAAGAATCAGTTTTTTCACATCCTGGACGTGAAACTTTTGTTGGCATTATAACATCTCCTTTGAGAACTGTTTTTTGGTCATCAACATCTTGAACAGTAGTATTTTGAGATAAGATCACAATTCCTAATGATATTCCTATGATTATTACAATGATTAAGATTATTACAATTCTTTTTTTTCCCAAATTACATCACATATAGAACTGAGTTATTATGTAATTACCAAATTCTCTAAATATATAACATATTAGAAAAATCACTTTGGCTCAAAACGGTAGTGGATTATTAGAGTACATTCCAGGTTCACATGCTCTATTAACTCAAAAAAATTCCAGCATACCCTTAGAAGGGTTTTCAGAAAATGTCAGAGGAAGCATACAAGAATATGCTGAAAATTCAAAAAGCGAGGTAGAAAAAGGCAATAATTTTCTTCAATGGGTTCTCACGCGAGTTTTTGAGGCTACAGAAGATGATGCAGCAGATGCAATTGTGGATGGTGCAAATGATCTTGGTATTGATGCATACCTTCCAGTAGATTTCTCAGATAATACTATTCGTCTATTTCAATCAAAATATGGAACATCTCATTCATTTGAAGCGATTGCCAAATTCAAAGAAGATGCAAAGCGTTTACTTGGAAAAGACGTAACAAAGATGAGGCCTGAATTAGCACATCTTGTTACAAAAATCAAGGAAAAGAATCTAAAAATGAAATGCTGTTATGTAACAGATCAAAAAGTAGAGTATCAAGATGATCTAATAGAAATCATAGACATTGAAAAAATCATCCAAAAATTATGGGAGCGAATAAAAAAACCGGCTGCTGGAAAAAGATCATCAATAAAATTAGAAAGAATGCTTAGACACGACAATACAATTCTGGGGATTTTGAAATTAAGAGAACTAACTGAATTTGTTAACAAGAATAGAGATTACGTGTTTGAATCAAATATCAGACAGTGGATGCAATTTAAAACAACGGTAAACAAAGGATTACGAGAAACACTTCAGAGTAATCCAGGAAAATTTTTCTATTATAATAATGGAATTACAATTGTAGTTAGTGATTTTGAAGAATTAGGAGATAATATTATTGAACTCTATGCACCACAAATTGTAAACGGTGCACAAACATCTAATTCAATCCTTGATCATTCAAAACGAACTAAAAACATGGATGGTTCTATGACAGTAACCATAATCAAAGCAGATGACGAACAAGAACAAAATAACATTACAAAATACAGAAACTCGCAAAATTCAGTTAGAGGAAAAGATCTTGTTTCATTAATGGATTTTCACAAATCCATTAAATCACAGTTGAAAAATTGTGGCTATTTTTATGAGATTCAAGCAGGATCGTTTGACACAAAATCAAAATCAAAACAATCAGAATACGAAGGAGATTCCATATACAATGAGTATCTTCCAGATAATCACAAAAAAGTAATTGTAGCAAAAGATGCCATTCAGGCTCTTGTAGCTGGAATTGAACAAAGACCTACAGAAGCATATAGTTCTCCAGCTCAATTTCTGCCAAGAGGAAGTAAGTATGATGACATATTTAATGACAATCTAAAAGATGATTACAGAATTTTACTTTATCCGTATCTTGTCAAAGAGTATGCAAAAAAGACATTGAAATATGGAAAACAAGGTGGACATAAAACAAAAAGATATGCAACCTTGTTTTATGTTGGAGTTTACTTTAGAATTTTACATAAAGAGATCATAGAAACCAAAGGAGATTTTAAAAATGATGTAAGAAAAATGGAGCCAATATTTCGTAGTTTTAAACTAAATGCTAGAATTTTAAAAATTGCAGATGTTATAGTGACTAAATTTTTAGAAGATACTATAGTAGGTGATGAGATAGAATTGGCAAATACAAAGCATAATTTCTTCTCACAACATGTATGGAATGATTCAATGCTCAGAGTAGTAGATAAAAAAATAAGACAAGAAGAAGAAGAGATTTCAGCATTGAAAAAACTTGCAAACAACTTGTTTTAGATTTTAAAATAGGTAGAAGCCTAACCAAGTAAAGATTTGCAGGAGGTTTACATTGATCAGACTGCTACCTAGAATTCCTATAAATTAGTATTATTTAACATGATTTTTCAAAATGTTCCTCGATCCAGAATCTTTTTTATATAGATCAAAGAGAGCACAATTACTTTGGGATCTAAAGAAAAATGTACAATTTGTAGTAATAAAATATCTTTACATTTCAATCCTATGGAAGAATGGGGGATTAAAGGTCCACTTTGTGGAAAATGTTATTCAGAAAAAATAGATAAACACTACCCAGGAGATCACGTTAGAGTAAACAAAGAAGAATAGAACTAGTCAGATTTTGAATATTTGTTAACAGAAAGACAATTCCATGCAAGTACATCTTCTTTTACATTTTTTTCTTCAAGAAATACAATATCAGTAATTGTTTTTTTTCTTTTTAATAGAGTTACCTGAAAACTGGAAAATTTTTTGCAATTACATTCTTTGTATAAACATACATCATCATCACCTTCATCATGATCCTCTGCTTCATGTCCACAATCACATAATGCATCTTTTTTTACTTCCTTGCGTGATTTTTTTGTATAAACACCTAATCGCAGATATGCTTCACCACCATGTCCTTTCTTGAATCGCTCATAATTTTCTGACTTTGGTAAAATCTTAAAAAAAGAGAAATTAGATTCGGGGCGCTGAGAATCAGAACCCATTATGAACCAGTATTTGTCATCGATCTCAACAAATCTGATCTTTATTGATGGATCTGACCACCAATGTATTGTATCATGCCAAATAGTTGAAGCCTCTTTTCTATCAGCAAATAGAGGTACAACATTCATTCTAAGATCATAGTAGCGATATGCTACGCCCATAAAATTATCAAACCATGGAAGAGATTGAGGTATCAATATAACAAAAATCAGATTAGAGCGTATTTATCTGATCTGAATTGATGGTAATACCCTTATATCTCGGTTTTATACTTGCTACCATATGGTTTCCTACAGAACAAGTATGCAAATTGTTGCAGATCTTTTGACTGCTACTGAACAGTCAGGTCAACAGGGTATCAAAACAACATCATTGCTAACAAAGGCAAATCTATCACATTCCAGATTATCAAGATTTTTGGAAAATTTAACAGGTTCTGGATTGATCAATAAAATAGAATTTGATAATAAAAATACATTTGTAATAACTGAAAAAGGAAGACAATATTTGGAATCTTACGCAAAATTTGCAGGTATTGCAGAATCCTTTGGATTAGAACTATAAGATTTATTTTTTAGATCTTCTGTTTATGTTATCTTTTTGTTTTTGCTTTCTTTCCTTATAGGAGCTATAAAGAATAATTACAGATATGCCTGCAATAGAGGCATAAAATAATGGAATATACGGCTGTTCTCGAATTTCGCCCGTAGCAGGGGATATGAATGCTATCGGTATGCCAACAATAAGAAAAATCATGACAACTACAAGATACTTATCCATAACTTGTAGGATTTACAAAACCATATATCTTTTTAATTTGACTGTTGGATAATAGAAAAAATATGATTAAGATTCTTGAATTAATCGGATTTGCATTGATTGGAGGTACAGTTTATTCTTATTTAGGGATGATAGGAAGTGAATTACGTTGGCCAGTATTTTTTGGTTGTGCAGCTGGAACACTGGCAATTATAATTTATCGTAAAAAGATAAGACAAAAAGAAAGCAATAAAGTTTAAAACATATTCAAATTTAGAATTTTAGATAATGTTGATCAATATTTGATCAATCGACAGATCTATAAAGGAGAATTCAAAGTAATTACTAGAAGAATATGGTAACAGAAACGAAACAATGGTGGGAAGGTTTAGGAAAAGAATTAGAGACAGATATTGAAACCTTTGATGATTAAAATATTTAAAAAAATAGACGATTTTAAAAAGTATTACAAGATAAGCCTCGGGTGGGCTCCGACCCCACGACCTAACGCTTACGAGGCGTTCGCTCTACCAGGCTGAGCTACCAAGGCACTTTTCGGTTATGCCATCAGAGTTAATAAAAAGCCTTTCCGAGTTGGATCAAATGAAGAAAACAATTTCTGGAATTAGAGGGATATTTGGGAATGATTTTAATCTAAAAGACACAATACAGTTTTGTAATAATTTCTCATCTTTAATTGAATCAAAGAAGTGTGTCATAGGTAAAGATACAAGACCATCAGGAACAATGATCAAAGAAACTGCATCTGCAACATTGATGAAAAATGGAATAAACGTATACAATTTAGAGACAGTACCAACTCCAGTAGTTTTTCGTGAATCAAGGAAATATGGGGCAGGATTAGTAATCACTTCATCGCATAACCCATTAGAATGGAATGGAATAAAATTTATCATAAATGGAAGAGGAATTAATGAAAAAGAATTACCATACATCATTGAAAATCAAGAAATTTTAAAATCAAAAATAGGAATTGAAGAACAAATTACGTCATCATATTTAGAAGATGCAAAAAAACTCATAGGAAATATAGAAAATCAACCAGAAATTGCTATTGATATAGGAGGAGGAGCTGCAAAGGAATTTGCTCCAAATTTGTTAAGACAATTAGGATGTAAAGTAAAAGTAATTAATGAAAATACAAGTAATTGCACTAGAGGTCCTGATCCCACTACAGATAGTTTATCAGATCTAATTGCTGCAACATCTGAAAAAGAAATTGGATTCGCTTTTGATTTAGATGGAGATCGTTTAGTAGTTGTAAGAAAAGGAAAAAAACAAACGCCAGACGTAACATTAGGTTTGGGAGTTGCAAAAGCTTTGGATTTAGGATATAAACAATTCGTATTAAGTATCGACACAAGTATTTCAGTTGAAAAATTTATCAAAGAAAAGGGAGGAAGTATTAAGAGATCAAAAGTTGGAGAAGCAAATGTTATAGATTTAATGTTAAAAACAAACGCTCAAGCAGGTGGGGAAGGAAGCAGTGGTGGTTTTATTTTACCAGAATTTAATTATTGCAGAGAAGGAATTCTGACGAGTGGGCTTATAGCTTCAATGTTGGGAAATTCAAAATTTAATGAGATAATAGATTTTATGGAAAGTTATGATCAACAAAGAGAGAAAATTCAAGTAGATTCTGTTTTTCATGATAAAGTCATAGAAGAAGTCTCACGTAAATTTGTAAAAGAATATTCTGAAGTTATTACGCAAGATGGGATTAAAGGAATAATAGATGAAGATAGTTGGGTATTGATTAGAAAATCAAATACAGAAGACATCATAAGAGTTTCAGCAGAATCAAACAATGTAGATAAATGTAAGAAAATTGTGAAAAACACATTAGAATTAGTGAAACAATGTTATGACAATATTAGATGAAACAACAATAATCAAAATTTTTCAAAAAAAATTAAGAGTTAAAAAATTCATTTCAGAAGATGTAGAAGTTTTCAAAATTGGCAAAACAAAGATCGTAACAAAAGTGGATACATTTGTTCAGAGTACAGATATGCCTTCAAAAATGAGAATGTATGATGCGGCACGAAAAAGCATCATAGCATGTATTAGTGATTTTGCTGCAAAAGGAGTCAAGCCTCAATATGGAATTATTTCACTAAATTTGCCAAAAATGATCTCACGTACAAAAATCAATGAGATGGCAAAAGGGTTTAGACATGCATCCAATGAATTTGGCATTAGAATTTTAGGCGGGGACACAAATGAAGGAAAAGAAATTGTAATCAATGTATCCATATTTGGAACAACGGATAAAATAGTCAAGAGAAAAGGTGCAAAAGTAGGAGACATAATATTTGTAACAGGTCCATTTGGGTATACAGCAGCAGGCCTTAAGATATTACTTGGAAAAAAGAAAGGCGTAGAACATTTTGTTAAAAAGGCAATAAAATCAGTTGTCAACCCAAGCCCAAAATTAGATTTTGGAGTAAAAAGTAAAAAATATTTCACATCATCGATGGATTCTAGTGATGGTCTGTCCACTACATTAAATGAAATGGCAAATCAGAGTAAATGTAAATTTATGATAAATAACACTCCAACTGGAAAAGATCTATTAGAATTTGCTAAATCATACAACATAGATTCAAATGATTTAGTATTTCATGGTGGGGAAGAATATGAGTTTGTGTTTACCGCTTCAAAAAAACATAGATCATTAATCAAAAAAAATGCATCAATGTTAAAAACACCGATAATTGAAATTGGTTATGTGACTAAAGGTAAGGGAGTGTTTCTTGAAAAACAAGAAAAGTTTGTTCCTTTGAAAGATTTAGGTTGGCATCATTTTAGAAAATAAATCATTCACCAGAGTAAAAATCATGTTCTACTTTTTGAATTATATTAAAAATTGATTCAGCAGGCAATCCAGAAACACATTCCTTAATCCACATTTCATCAAGATACATCAATCTGTTCATATCGGCTGTAGGAAGTTGATCTGGTTGAAAATCAGGATATGAAACATGTATTTGGAATCCCTCTTTAGCAATTTTTTCACATTTTTCTTCTAATGCAATTATCGGGGAAATATTATCAGGTGTTAGAAATTCGAAAACCAAGGAACCTAATAATGCAGAGACAATTGCAATACCTACCGCAAGCCAGAGGATTGACATCACAAAGAGCAAATAAAACATAGTATTTGAGCAATAATGGCGATACCAATGTGCCCAAAATAAGGCAGATTCGAAAAATCAATGTTTTTTAAACCCTTTAAGATGTTTGTAGACATTGTCAGAAATTGAAGCTGAGATTGAAGTAGAATCCACAGTTGAAGAGAAAGAACATGAAGAGGTTCAAACAAAATCCAGACCAGAGACAAAGACAGAAGGCCCAGAGAAATGGGGAATTGCTCATATTTACAGTAGTTATAACAATACAATTATTCACATGACTGACCTAACCGGTGGAGAAACTGTTTCCATTAGCTCAGGTGGAGTTCATGTTAATGCAGATAGATACGAATCCTCACCTTTTGCTGCAATGAAAGCTGCAAATGCAGTTGTAGAAGTTGCACATACAAAAGGGTTTACAGGATTTCATATTAGAGTACGAGCTGTTGGAGGAGTAGGCTCTAGAGTGCCAGGTCCAGGGGCACAAGCTGCAATCAGAGCTTTGGCAAGAGGCGGATTTAAAATTGGAAGAATAGATGATGTAACACCAATTCCTCATGACACCACCAGAAAGAAGGGTGGAAAAAGAGGAAGAAGAGTCTAGTCAAGCATTTTAATTCGAATGTTACAACCTTTGGCTTGAAAATAATCAATCATGAATTTGGTAAATTTTTGAGATTGAGTGTTCAATCTATATTTTTTTAACATGTCTGCAAATTTTTCTTCAATTCCATTTTGCAAGTTAGGTTTAAAAGATAATTTGAAAAAAGTCCACCCAAATTTTGAAGATGATTCACCAAGAGTGTAACCATTAGAACTGCCAACTAGAGTTTCCATATGAGATAGTATTTTTTTTATAAGTAGTAAATCATCGCTGTAATTTCTTGAGCTTATTTCAAAAACAGTATCCATTATTCTTCACTATCATCTGATGAATGACTACTTAATTTATCAGATAAAGACACAAATTTTCCATCTTGTTCAATATTGATCTTAGTTTCCATTCTTATGTTAAGACCTATTGATCGGAATAACATCAACAATTTTCCACCATCAATAATTTCAGTAATTTCTCCAGAGGTTATTAATTCAGATAATTTTTCTACAACAGTTTTTGTATCAGTTGGGAATTGTAATTCTGCATTGTTTAAAACTTCTAGACCTCTGAATCCAAGATGTTCAACGAGGATGTCTCTAGGATGTTTTATTTTTTTTGGCTCTAAATTGCTAGTAGATTTTTCTATTTCTTGTCTAGTGGAAATATTTTGTTGCATTTCTGCAAGTCTTTTTGCCTTTAATCTTTCAAGCTCAGAGTCTTCGTCACTCAACCTTTTATCACACCTATAGGCACCAATTTTGCTACTTTAGTGGCTATTCCTAAATTATGAGAAACATTGACTACAGCATCAACGTCTTTGTATGCTTGAGGAGTTTCTTCCACAACTCCATCACGTGTTAATGCCTTGATAAATATGCCCTTATCACTAAGTGATTTTCTAACATTGTCTTCTGTGAAATCTCTTCTTGCTTTTGATCTAGACATTGTTCTACCAGCACCATGAGCAGTAGAACCAAAGCTCAGATTCATAGAATTTGGTTGTCCAAGTAATATCCAGCTAGCAGTTCCCATTGAACCTGGAACTAAAACAGGCTGTCCAAGATCTCGGTATTTTAATGGAACTTCATCTCGATTTGCAGGAAATGCACGCGTTGCACCTTTTCTATGAACTACAACTTTTCGTTCCTTGCCGTCAACTTTGTGTTTTTCAACTTTGGCAATATTATGAGCAACATCATAAACTAAATTCATATCA
The DNA here is from genome assembly GCA_004297665.1 of Nitrosarchaeum sp. Classification (GTDB taxonomy): domain Archaea; phylum Thermoproteota; class Nitrososphaeria; order Nitrososphaerales; family Nitrosopumilaceae; genus Nitrosarchaeum. Next base: position 11,663 of record SCUP01000350.1, read on the forward strand.
AGATCAGATTCTGTTTGATTAAAAACTCGTTCAAAAGATTTTCGTGTCCAATGAGTGATCATTTGTCTATTACTCCATGCAAAATTTAATGCTGCAAACATTGCCTTTCTATAAGATTCACCCTCCTCAGAGGTATTTGGAACACATGCAAGTTCTCGGTCTGTTAAATGGATATCATATTTTTCCATAGATTGTTCTGATATTCTTAGATAGTCACTGCATACTTGATGACCAAAACCACGAGAACCACAATGAATTAAAATTGTAATAGTTCCTTCTTTGATACCCATTCTTTTTGCTGCTTCTTCATCATGAATTTCAGATACTTTTTGCACTTCAAGAAAATGATTTCCTGAACCCAGACTTCCTAGTTGGGGTGCGCCTCTTTGTCTTGCTTTGTCTGAAACTTTATTTGGGTCAGCATTTTTTATTTGTCCATTTTCCTCACAAACATCTGCATCGTTGGATGAACCATATCCATTATCAATTGCCCAGTCTACACCTCGTACAAGAACTTCATCAAGCTGAGAGTGACTTAGCTTGACTGCTCCTTTGGAGCCAACACCAGATGGAATTGAACTAAAAAGATCAGTTACAAGTTCTTTTAGTTTTGCACGAACATCTTTTTCAGTTAAATTTGAACGAAGTAACCTAACGCCACAATTGATATCATATCCTACACCGCCAGGGCTAATCATACCTTCTTCAGCATCCATAGCTGCCACACCACCTACAGGAAATCCATATCCTTCATGACCATCAGGTAAGACTACACTATGACCCACAATTCCAGGTATAGTTGCAACATTTTTTGCCTGCATAATAGTTCTATCAGATAACATTTTCTGTAGTAATTCTGCATCCGCATAGATCTTTACTGGAACTTTCATTCCAAGATTAGAGTCTGCCTCAATAAGATACTGATTTTCTCCAATTTTTTTAGGAGTTATAGCAGACATAAGGAATGGTAAAATTTTACCTCAAGCCAATTTAAATCATAAGTAGATTTATTTTTGATGTTTTAAGAGAGTAATCATTGGCAATTTTACCGATAGATAGCGGACGTTATGGCACTAAAGAAATGTTGGATATTTTTAGCGAGCAAAAAAAAGTAAATTATCAATTAGAAATTGAAGGGACAGCTGCGATATCACAAAGTGAGATTGGAATTATTCCAAAAACAGCAGGCAAAATAATTCACAATGCTGCAATGTCAGGAAAAATCACTGTAAAAAGAATTAAAGAGTTAGAAGCAAAAAGTGATCACGATACAGCTGCACTAGTTGAATCATTAAGTGAAAAGTGTGCAAAAAATGCAAGACCATGGATTCATTATGGATTAACAAGTAATGATTTGGTAGACACTAGTAATTCTATGCAGATGAGGGATGCATTAAAAATTATTGAACCCAAAGTTGCAAAAATGGCATTACTGTTAGCAAAAAGAGCAGTTCAACACGGTAAAATTCCAGCAGTAGGTAGAACTCATGGTCAACATGCTAGCATAATATCATTTGGATTAAAATTTGCAAATTGGGCAGCAGAGATGGTAAAACATGTAGAAAGAATTGAAGAAATTAAGAAAAGAATTTTGATTTGCAAAACACTTGGAGTTGTTGGTACAGGATCATTGATGGGTGTAAAATCACTTGAAGTTCAAAAGCGAGTTGCAAAACGACTGAATCTTTTCCCAGCAGATGTGACCACACAGATAGTTCCCAGAGAAAGATATGCAGAATATGTATTTGAATTAGCATTAATTGGTGCAACTTTGGAAAAAATTGCAGTAGAAATTAGAAATTTACAAAGAACTGAAATTGGCGAAGTTGCTGAACAATTCAAAAAAGGTCAAATGGGAAGCAGTGCAGTTCCAGTAAAGAGAAATCCGACTAAAAGCGAAAGAGTTTCGTCTTTATCTAAAATACTACGTAGTCAAATAGCAATAACTTTTGAAAACATTCCATTGTGGCATGAACGAGATCTTTCAAATTCAGCAAATGAGAGATTTGTACTTCCTACAGCAGCCATACTAGTAGATGAGATGTTAGAAACTATGATTAAAATAATTTCAAATCTAATGGTAAATGAAAAAAGAATTGTAGATAATTTGCATATTACAAAGGGACAGATATTTGCAGAATTTGTTTTAGAGGCATTAATTAAAAAAGGAGTTCCGAGATTTATTGCATACAGAGACGTACAAAGAGTTGCATTTGAGGCAAAAGATAAAGAAATTCAGTATATTGATGCAATTAAAAATGATAAAGCATTTTCAACAAAACTTACAAAAAAAGAAATTGATTCAATATTTTCACCAGAAAAACATCTTGGAGCATCTCCATTAATTATAAGCAATGTTAACAAATTGGTTCAAGAAACAATCAAAAAATTTATTTAGATTTTAACAGTGCTTTGTGGATTTTAGAACCGTATTGTAGAGCTTTTTTTCTTTTTGTATATGAAATTTCAGGAACCCCTACATCACTTGCTAATTTTCGTATAATGTGTTTCCTTAATAGATCTTCAGAATCATAAATTTTTTCAGATATAGGAATAGTTTTAGCAAATTCTATAAAATTAGAAGACAGTAAAGGTTGAACAATTCTAACGCCAAATTCAGATGCGATTTGATTAACTGCTTTCATCATTTTAATTTCATTATCTAGTTTTGAATTCATAACTTCAAGAATCTTTGATTCTCCTTCAGAAATGGCTACTCTGTATGCATTGTATCCACAGAATAGCTCATCTATTCCATTTGCAGTTACAACAATATCAATTCCCAAACTTTGTGCTAGTTTTGATACATAGTAAAATGCAATACAATTTTCATTCCAAGAGAGATTGTCTGTCTTTATTGTTTGTTTGATTTTGGTGGCGATGTCTTGAAAAGTATAAGGATCAATTTCTAAAACATGATGAACCAATTTCAACTGTCGATTAACTTCTTTTGCAAATAATACATCATGAGATTCTGGAAAACCAATGGTCAGTAAAGTTACATCATATCCTAGATCTGAACAGATCTTAGAGATTAGTGTACTATCAACGCCTCCAGAAAACGCAATTCCTATTTTCTTTTCTATTATGTTTTCTTTAATAGAATTTTTAATTTTATCAAGTAATTCTTTTTTCATTTTTTTCACTAATTATCCATGTTATTTGCAATACAAAGCAACCATGATTAATCTCATCATCTAACTATTAATTTAGTATTGTAAATATAAAATCATGATAAAATTATCATCAGAATCAATATCAAATGAATTAAAAAACTTGAAAGGATGGACTATTGTAAATAATAAAATACACAAAGAATTTCAATTTGGTGACTTTAATCAGGCCTTTGGATTCATGACAAGGGCTGCAATGCATATAGAAAAAATGAATCATCATCCTGAATGGTTTAACGTCTACAATAAGATAATAGTAGATTTAACAACTCATGATGCTGGAGGAATCACCCAAAATGATATCAATCTGGCTAAAATTCTAAATTCACTAGAATAATTTCAAGTACTAAATAAAATAATTTTTCAGTTTTATGTGTTACAGAATTTATATACAGAGCTTGAGCCAGTTGACTTCACATGGCTTCAAGTCCCACAATTCTAGATTCAGATTTTAGATATATTGACAAAAAAGGCAATCTAATGAGAACACGAACTGAATTGACAATAGCACAAATGCTCTCGTTTCTTGATGAAGATTATGAATATGATTATAAATTATCATTAAAAAATGGAAGTACTGTAACTGTTGATTTTAAGACAAAAAAAGGTTTGATTGAAGTAATTGACAATGAAGAGGATATAAAAAAATACAATGAGATCAAAGAGAAACTACCAGAAGAAAAAGTGATGGCCATAGGACATCCGAAATACACTGCGCAGATTAAAGAATTACAAGACATAGTATTCTATGATAAAACACCTCAAACAGGATCAATATTTCTAGAAGACCCATCATTTTCATTTGATTATGCACATATTCTTCCTCTAGTAGAGAAATGTTCCATTCTACATGGACATACATCTTCAGTAATGGTTGAATTAGTTGGACAAATGAAAGATAATCTACTTGTAGATTTTGGAATAGCAAAAAAAATCATAAAAGAAGTTGTTACAGTATTTGATCATAAATTTTTCATTAATAGAAAATATCTGAAAAAAGAAGATGATTCTCACTATCAGATTCAATTTGATGGGCCAAAAGGGATGTTCGATATTCAAGTTCCAAAAAATACAGCATATCTCTTAGAAGGAGAAGCTACTGTTGAAAATCTTTCAAGTGAAATTATCAAACTACTTGCTCCAAAATTACCTCAAAATGTAGAAGCTGTTGGAGTTTACATTTACGAAGGATATAACAAAGGTTCGCACATTATTTCAAATATTTCAAGATAATTAAGAAATGGAACCAAAAATTGCAGAAAAAGCTTGGAACCCAGAATTAGAAAAAGAAATTCTCAAACAGTGGACGAATGAAAAAATTTATGAATTTGTACCAAAGAAAGATAATTTTACAATAGATACACCTCCTCCCTATCCATCAGGTAGACCATGGCACATAGGTGCAGCAGCACATTATTCTCAAATTGATATGATAGCACGTACTGCAAGAATGGCTGGAAAGAATGTATATTTTCCAATAGGAATTGATAGAAACGGTCTTCCTGTGGAGATTTACACAGAGAAAAAACACAACATCAGAATGCGTGAAACTGAAAGAGGTGAATTTCTAAAATTATGTAGAGCTGCATTAGATGATTTAGAAGACGAAATGATATTAATCATGAAAAATTTAGGAATCAGTGGAGATTTCTCCAATTATTACAGAACAGATTCTGAAGAATACAGAACACTAACACAATCTACATTTATTGAACTATGGAAAAAAGGACAAGTGTATCTTGCAAATAGACCAAATAATTATGATTGGGTTTCAGGTACAACTATTGCAGATGCAGAAATTACATATGAAGATTTACCAACTAAACTAGTTTACATGAAATTTCAGATTAAAGATATTGGAAAAGAAATAATCATTGCAAGTACAAGACCAGAACTTCTTTGTGCATGTAAAACCATAATTGTAAATCCAGAAGATGAGAGATATGTAAAATATATTGGAAAAAAAGTAATTGTTCCAATTACTAATGCAGAGGTTGAACTAAAAACACATCATTCAGCTCATCAAGACTTCGGTTCTGGGGCAGTTATGGTATGTAGTTACGGTGATCAAAACGATGTGGCATTATTTAGAGAACTAGAACTAGAAGAAATTGTTGCAATAGGGTTGGATGGAAAAATGACAGAAGCTGCAGGGGACTATGTTGGATTAAAACCAAAACAAGCACGAGCAAAAATTATTGAAGATTTAGAAAATAAAGAACTGATAGAAAAAATTGAAGACATAATTCATAGAACTCCAGTATCTGAACGAAGTAAAAATCCAATTGAGATAATTCCAATGGAGGAATATTATCTAAAACAAAAAGAATCAATTGAAAAAATGAAAAAACT
>SCUP01000006.1 GCA_004297665.1 Nitrosarchaeum sp.
TCTTTTGCTGTACCTACAGATAGTTTATCTTTGTTCTTTGCCATCAAATCACCTTAATTTTTAATATAACTCCTAACCATACATGATTTCATTCCTATTTAATAGTAAATTTTCCACTTGCTGTTATACTACTCTTTTGATTCTGATCGTTCATTTTCACGACTAACTCATATTGACCAGGTGTATCTATTATTTCAGAAAACTCATCATCTATAGGCAAAAGGACATTAGTTTCATCAAAACATTGTTTGAAAAATCCACTTTGTGTAATTACAGTATTTTTTCCAGAGTAAATTACAACATAAAGATCGCCACAATCAAAAAAGGGATCATCAACGTTTACTTGTATTTCAATTGGAGTAGAAGCAAGATATTGTTTTTCCAATCCAATTATCTGAATGGATTTATCATGAATTATGGTATTTGTTGAGCCAACACGCCACATGTTCAGCTCTCGGTCAGAGGATTGAAGAATATCTGCCATAACTACAGAACCAAAAGCAATTGAAAGTACAATAGGCAAAATAAATACAACGTATACCAATCTAGTTGCCATTTCGTTTTTTCACCTGCAATTCCCTTATATCTATTTAGCAAAATTTCAATACTTATGATGAATGTGACGAATGAGTTAAATCGGAGCCGACTAAATATTGCTAGATGCGACTTAGAAAATTTAGAGTTAGAGCATATCGTTGCATTCATGATTCTGGTGAAATTACGGTAGGAGATTTAGCAGCTTTTGTTGGAAGAAATGAAAGTGGAAAAACAACAATTCTACAAGCACTAACTTTATTGAACAGAGATGAAAGGATTTCAGAATTAGATCTTTGTGATGAATTATCAGAAGAACTCAAAGGAGAAATCAAGCTAGCTGAAGGAGAATTTGAATTAAATTTAGATGAAATCAGATTACTCAAACAATCATTCCCAGGTTTGCCTGAAATGAGGAAAATAAAATTATTTAGAACCAACAAAAAACCAAAAGTGCAATATGAATTTGAAGATATTCAAATTAGTGAAGAGAAAAACAGGGAATTAAATTCTTGGGAGAATTTTTCAAATCAAATACTGAATTTTTTAGACACCATACCAAATCATCTTAGAATTCAAATAGATACAAAATTGTTTGAAGGTCCTCCACCAAAAAATCAGGAAGTATTCGATAGTGGAATGGCTGAATTTAGCAATCAGTTTCACGTAATAGCCGTACAAGAACCAAAAGTTATCGAAGAGTGGGAAAAAATCTATGAGAGTCCTGAAAATCAGTTCTCTAAACTTCTTAGTGGAGAGAGTGAAAAATCAGCTTTGGAGAATTTTATTGCAGCAGAATTACACCCTCGTTTTGTATACTTTTCAGATTACAAAAAAATCTACGGCAACATCAATCTAAATGAATATCTTCGAGAGGAAAAAGGAGAACAAATGAGCTCAATAGAATTTGTTGAGGAATTTGACAAGGCTGAAACGGTAAGAAATCTTTTCTATTTAGCAGAATTAGACATTAAAGCATTAGATGATGTTAAAGGAACTCCATCAAAATGCATTAAACTGCTCAATACTGCAAGTAACAGACTAACTAAGAAATTAAATCCTGCATGGAAGGGAGATCCAATCCATGTTGATTTAAGATATAATCCAGGAAACATCATGAGTGTTGTAATTTCTGATGTACATCGTGATGGAACAGTAACCAATACAGGCTTGCTAAATAGGAGAGCTGAGGGTTTCAAATGGACATTTTCTTTTATTGTAAACTTTGCAGCAGAAACACAAAGAGCTGAGTTAAAAGAAGCAATATTACTTTTGGATGAGCCTGCAAGAAATCTTCACCCTACACAGCAAAGAGGGATTTCAGATTTATTGAAGAGTTTGGCAGGCTCAAATCAAGTTTTGTATGCTACTCATTCACCATTTATGATTTTTGATTATACACCTGGAAACCTACTAGTAGTAGAATTAGATAAAAGAAAACATCTCAGTAAAATTTTTTATGATTACTGGAATGCAGATGATAAAACATTAACACCAATACTATATGGTTTATCAAGAGGATTAGTTGAGTCAATCGTAGATAGAGAAATTGGAACTAATTCTAGACCAGTGATCATTGTGGAAACAATGTCAGATGCAATGTATCTAAATGCTTTTGATAAATTTTTACAGGATCCAAATATTTCAATGAATCCATTAAATGTTGTAGCCGCATACAATAAAAATTCTGTACTACCTCTAGCAATTTTTTACAGAAATCATGGATATAAAACATTTATTTTATTAGACAATTCAGACGAATCTAAACAAATTTCAGCTCAGTTAGTATCAAATGAATTCTCACCAATTCAAACAATATTTTTTGAGAGAGATGGAAAGAATCTAGAATCAATTGAGGACTATATTGTTCTAGAAGATTACTTGTATGCAGTTAATCAAACATATGAGATTAGATTAAGAAAAGAAGGTTATTCAAATCTCACATCCAGAGAGGTCACTTTAAAGGAAAAGAAAGGAGTTTTAGACAATTTGAGAAAAATTTGGGAAGAACATAGAGATTATGATTGGGGTCAATTTGATAATGAAGAAATCACTCGATATATTTGTGAAAAAATCACCTTAGAAGAGACGGATTTCTTATCAGACAAAACCAAAGACCAATTTAGATCATTATATAGATTAATTGCTGAAAGAATACGACAATATCAAAATGTAATGACAAAGTCAGATTTGGCTAAATTTCAAAGGACCAGAGTTTAGGATTAAAGAAGTTTGCTAATGAAAAATACTCTAATAACAAATACAAAGCAGTAAAATATCCTTTAAGGTTTAATTTAGAGATGAAGCAACTTGAGCATATGAACAAATCCTCCACCAGAGGAGTTTTCCTGTCCTTAGTCGTGTTATGTTTAACAATAGCAATAATTATTCCAATCAATGTATATGCAGCAGAAACAATTGATGCAAAAAGTTTTTCATTTGAAGAAACTACTATTATTGAATTTACAAACAGTGGAAAAGAAGATGTAAATTCATTTAGAATTTGGTTAGGCAGTGACATTAATTTTAAATCATTTAAAACAGAAAGCGGTTGGATTGGTGAAAAAACACCTCAAGGAGTTATAGTGTTTACATCTACAGAATCTGTCAAACCAGGTGAATCTATAAAAATTGGAGTTAAGACAGATAAAACAAATCCAGATATAAATTGGAAAGCACTTGATAAAAATGAAAAACAAATAGAAACTGGAATAACTAGTCCAAAAGAATTACCAAAACCAATAGTTAATGAAAAACTAACAGCGGAAAATTCAGGCGGTGGAATTTTATCTGATTCAGTATTTAGAATAATTCCAGACAAACCCAATGCAGGATCAACAGTTAGAATTACAGGAGAGAACTTTGGAGCGTTACAACAATTTGATTTTTACATAAACACAGACAAAATTGGTAGTTTTGAAACAGATGCAAGTGGTAGTTTTGTCAGTACTGTGACAATTCCAAAAAAGCAAAATGCTGAAAGAGTAGATTTTTCTGTTAAAGACAAAGCAGGAAATGAAAAGAAAATAAGTCTAAGAATAGGAGAAGGGGAAACTAGAATACCATCTACTGAAAATATAAAACTTACAATCAAAGGAATGCCAGAGGTAATGCATAGAGGAGATTTTTTAGAAGTTTCAGGTACAGCTCAGCCTAACAGTGGCGTTACGGCATCAATCAAAGATGTAGATGAAAAAATCATCAACACAAGAACAGCAAAAGCAGATTCTAAAGGAGATTGGAAACTAGAAGAACCAATCATAGTACCTATAGATGCACCATTTGGAAGATATAGTACTGTGATTTCCGATGGCAAAGATGAAATTTCAGCATCTTGGATTTTAGAATCATCCAAAGTCATCATCTTAACACCAACTGCATTGAAATTTAATCCAGGAGAAATAATAAAATTTAATGGAACTGCATTACCAAACAAAGTATTGGAGATAGTTCTAGAAGATCCACTAGGATCTGAAAAGTTTTCAGATATAATTCAAGTCGGCGAATCAGGAATTGTTGAATTTGAATATCCTACAATAACAAACGTAGACAAAGAGGGTACGTGGACATTAATAGCTACACAGGAGGGAAAGAAAGAATTTATTTTTGCAGGATTGGGAGAAATTCCTTCAATACCAATAAACATGGAATTTGATAAATTAAATTATAAACCTATAGAAACTGCAATCATATCATTAACAGGAAAGCCATCAGATAAACTAAGCATGTTAATTGTTGATCCATCAGACAAACCAAAAATATTTTCAGACGGTACCAGTGTAATTCCAATCACACTACAACAAGATGGAAGAAAAACATACAGTTTAGATCTAAATGGATATTCATCTGGGGTATACACCGCTGTTATCAATAAAGGATCTTCCAAAAGTTCTGAAATATTTACAATTGGATTACAAGCAGGTTCTGGCGAAATTAAAATTAGTAGCACAAGATTAGAATATAGACCTGGAGAATCAATTTTAATTTTAGGAGAAGCAAACCCAAATTCACTTCTCACAGTCACATTGATTGATCCTGATGGAACCGTATGGAAAACAAAGGAAACATTTTCAGATAAAAATGGAAAAATTGTAGATAGTGGATTAAGAATGCCTTCTAAAGCAAAACCAGGTATGTGGACAATTAATGCAAAAAGTGGTTCAAATTTTAATGAGATTAAGATTGAAGTGATAACATCCATAGAAGAAGGACTTGTGGTTACTGTGAATCAGGGCATAGAAATTCCAGGATTTGGAAAAAGTATCAGCATTAAAGTGATAAATGCAGTTCAAACAGTACAAATTGAAATTATAGCATCGAATGGAGATGTAATAGAGACATTATCATTTCCTGCTTCCGGCAAAGGCGAGATCAAACAGCCCTGGTTTATTCCAAAAGATACAGAACCAGGAACATATACTATCAAAGTAAAAGATGCACAAAGTACTGCTGAAACAACTTTTGATATAAAATAACTTCAAACAATTTTATTCCACCTATTTTAAATTCAAAATATGAATCTTAAAGAAAAAATATTAGAGTTTCCAAATTTTCCTAAAAAAGGAATATTATTTCGAGATTTTAGTCCCATATTAAAAGATCCATCCGCATTGTCATTTATTGCAGATGAATTTACAAAATACTTCCATCCAAAAGATGTAGATTTATTTGCAGGTATAGAATCTAGAGGATTCTTACTAGCTTGTATACTAGCTACTAGATACAATAAAGGAATGATCATGATTAGAAAATCTGGAAAACTACCAGGTAAGACTACTAAACTATCATATAAAATTGAATATGGTCAAGATACAATTGAAATTCAAAAAGACATAATCAGCAAAGGACAGAAAATTCTAATTTGTGATGATTTACTTGCAACGGGAGGAACAGCAAAAGCATCTGCAAAATTAATAGAAAAAGCAGGCGGAAAAATCACGGGATTTGCATTCATAATAGAATTAACTGAACTAAATGGAATGAAAGGAATCAATCAATACAACTGTAAATCATTGGTCAAATACTAATGGAAAAAGATGTAGAAATCGGAATTTTTGGCGGAACTGGTATTTATAATTCAGGAATACTTGAAAATGCAAAAGAAATTACAATAGATACACCGTTTGGAAAACCATCAGATTCAATCACTGTTGGAATTTTCAAAGGAAGAAAAATTGCATTTTTACCAAGACATGGCAAAAAACATACAATTCCACCACATTTGATAAATTACAAAGCCAATATTTGGGCATTCAAAGAATTAGGCATCACAAGAATAATTGCACCATCTGCGGTTGGAAGTTTGAAAGAAGATATAGAACCAGGACATTTTGCATTACCAACACAGTTCTTAGATTTCACTAAATCAAGAAATGGATCATTTTCAGATAATGGCAGAGTTATCCATATTTCCGTAGCAGACCCATTTTGTCCTGAATTACAATCATCAATTCTAAAAGTTGCAAAACAACAAAATCTTCACATTCATAAAGATTGCACATATGTTTGCATTGAAGGTCCAAGGTTTTCTACCAAAGCGGAATCAAAATTTTACAGAACAACAGGAGCAAGTATTATTGGAATGACACTAGTTCCAGAATGTCAACTTGCAAGAGAAGCTCAAATGTGTTATGCATCAATTTCAACAGTAACGGATTACGATGTATGGGCAGAAAAACCAGTTACTGCCAAAGAAGTTTTGGAGACATTATCAAAAAATGTAGAGAGAACTAAGGAAGTTCTTACAGATTTAATTAGTCAAATTCCAAAAACAAGAAGTTGTTTGTGTGCAAAGGCTTTAGAAGAAGCTGAATTTTAATCGTCAACAAAAGATTCTCTTTTCAGTCCTTCTGGCAAAGTAAGATCACCTTGAAGAAGATTAGACTGTAATGAAGTTATCACATCATCAATATTATAGCCTAGTTTTTCTAGCTCTTTTTCTGTAATTTTGGAAATTTTTGCACCTATATTCTGACCACCAATTCGTCCAAATGCAATTGCGTTGAATCTAAAAGTATGAGCATCAATGGTAAAAGTACCAGTGATTTTTGCCGCCATCTGGCTTCCATGAACATTATTAATGTGAACTTTGAGATTCATTTAAGTTAAATTTCTACAACCTTGTTAACATTATCATCTATCAAAAAGCTCCAATGCTGATCATCTTCAACTTTGAAATTTTTTACTTTAAGAGAAACAATTTGTTCATCTAAACATTCATGTTTAATTTCAGAATTTT
>SCUP01000050.1 GCA_004297665.1 Nitrosarchaeum sp.
CCATAATCATCACTGCGTGAAAACAAGACTCGAAGATAGTAAATGTCATTTTCAAATTCAATGTTTTTTTGCCAGAATCTGTACTGGTATTTTTGGTCCATTCCAATATCTACAAAAGTTGCAATTGCCCATGCGGATATAATACCAATTACTATGATTCCAATAATTATCAAAAGTCTAGTTTTCATTTTCAGAAGAGACCCCTGGATGTGATCTTACACCACATGGATGACCGCGACCATAAAAAATTTCATCATTACAAGTAGCCCATCCACGTAAAATCAATTTAGCATAACTTTCAGGCTTTATACAAGCAGGATTTACGTTACTTGATTTAATTGCCCGTTGAAGATCTTCTTTGCATTTTATTTCGTCAATTAGAATTCCAGACTTGATTTGTTTTAATGGTGGTGGAAAAACAAATTCAGTTTTTTCAGCCAATGACACATTTTTTTGTTCAAAAATCTCAAGCGTACAAGGTTCGTAGATAACCCAAGATGTAGTTGTCCCATTTTCTGTTTTCATCACAGGTTTGATGTCTTTTATTGCAATTGAGTTTGTTATTTCTAGTTTGGATTCTGAGAAATGAGATGGAATTGTATGGTCAGTGTATCTTGCAGTAACTGTGTTTCCATCCCAAATGGGAATCCTGTGTCCTAGTGAATCATCCCAAGGGTTCCCCCAAAACACGATTCCATCAAAAATTCCAGTAGAATTTCCAGTCTCTTGCAAAGTGAGTGTCAGAATTTTTCCACTGTATTCTTCTCTCAAATCAAAATTTGACCAAATTTGAATATCAAGCGTGTCTTGTAGTTTAACATCAAGATTCATGTCAGGGTCAATCACTCTTATTGTTGCAGTATTGAAAATTACAGGATGACATTTGTATGGCCATTCAATTTTTCCTACAGTGTATTCATTATGTGATGCACCATATGCAAGATATGTTGTTGAAAACAATAATGAAAGTACGGATATTATAATCAAAAGTCTAGTCTTCATTTTCTAATTACCATCTTACTACAAAGTCCTTTTGAATTATGTCATCACTAAATGTAACAAATAATGTGTAATAACCTCCTTTATCAATAACAGGTATTCCAAAATGGGTACTATCATTTATTATCCATTTCTTTTCAATGTGAATTTTTTTCATGTCAGGATCACACAAGGATACAACACCACTGTTTTCCCAAATGATATCATGATTGCTGTCTTCAATTCTTAGTTGAGGATATCCACAATCATATCCTGTACCGTTGAATTTTACTGTAAATTCAATTTTTTGTCCAACACTATATGTCTCGTTTAATCCCTCTACTGTAAGCGATGGTTTGAATGTATAATCTCCTCTTGGAACTGCCAAATTTACAGTAGATATCTTTTGAAGCCAGCCTCTTTGTAATAATTTTCCAATTGATTCAGGTTTTACACATACAGGAGAACCATCATATTTCGTAACCAGAACCGATGATTCTTTGCATTGGATTTTATCTGAAGAAATTCCAGATTTGAATTGTTTTAGTGGTGAAACTAAATGAATAGATTTGCACGTTTTGACTTTTATTGAATCTAGGGAAAGGGTATTTATTTTTTCATCTATCTTATCTATGTAAAATAATCCAATCTGTCCAATCTCAAAAGGAAGCATTGATTTTGGACCATTACTGTCTTCAGAGCCCAATGCATCAATAGTAGCATTTGAATTTGGATTTTTGAAATATTTTTCAACCTTTATTGAATATGAGGAACCTTCCATGTATGAAGAGTACTCAGGTCTGGGTGTAATTTTGTCTGGGTCTTTACCAATTACTGTGCCACAGACAATTGTATTGTGGATATTATACAAGTCTGGCATTATTAGTAATTCATTAGAGTTTTTACCAAAATTTGATGTTTTTTCATCATCTGTTAATTGAGCATGTACTGATGGAATCATGACAAGTAACATTCCAATTACAAAAAAGAAATACTTCATTATTTGATTAATTTATGACCTGAAGTTCATAAAGTGTTCTACAAATTCTTTCTTTTTATTGCAAAAAAGAAAAAATATTTCTCTATTATCTTACATTAATGTTTAGTTGAAATAGAATCGAGGGACTCGCACATGGTGGTTCAGATAATCGACAAAGGGGATCACCTATTCCAGTAAGTATCGCCTGGCCTGAATTGTGAGCCCGGTATACTCCTTGTGACCCAGAATAACGGATATCGCTGTAATCGCTATCTACAACTGTTTTATTATCAATGTCAATTCTCCAATCATAACTGCTGTCTAGTTTTACTACAAAACTTTCTCCTTTTTTGATATCAATTAGTTTGTCATTGTCTTTAGGTGTGATGATTTTGTCTTCTTGCTCTGGAATCTTTTCATTTCTTATCCATCCACGCTCAATCAACTTTATCTTGGTTTCAGGTTTTACGCACGCAGGAGAATCATCTGATGCTTTGAAGGCTAGCTCAAATTCTTCTTTACATTGAATTTCATAAATTGGAATTCCTGCTTTGAACTGCTTTAGTGGGGATTGTAACACTTTTGAATTAGAATCCAGATCAGAGCTTGCTGTAAACCCTACTCCCGTCTGTGATCCAACAAGGTCATAAATCTCAGCAGCATACTGACCCGATTTTGTTGGAGTAAAAGTCCACGTCAAAGTCTTGTATGGAACACATGGTTCAAGCAGATACGAGTTGTTGGTTTCTGTATACAAATAATCAGGCTCATCAATTTTTTTTATCATTATTCCATAAGTAACATTTTTTGCATCTGACGAATGATTGAATATGTCATAACTGACTAGAACTTCTTTGCCTATTGCAAAATTCTCAATATCTGTATTATTTCCTTGACGTATTGATGGCATTTGACCAGTTCCACCAAAAACCCAATGCTCCCTTGGAATTTCTTTATCAAAAATATCACATTTATCCCATTCCGGTTCAATCAATTGTGATGTTGGATGTACTAGAAAAATTCCAGAATACGGATCATACCCCATGGTATTGTTGGTAAGATAAAACAATCCTCTGTCATTTACATCAAATACTTGATTTCCTAATCGTATGTTGGCAGTTTTTTGCCCAGATGCAAACAATACATCTGAATCCTGTGGATTTTTGAGAAATTTTTCTACTTTAATCTCGTACAGATTATGTGTTGGCGAGAAAGTAGAGTCGACAGAAATCACTTTTCCCACTGCTATTACATTGCTAAAATCATAAATTTCTTGGGAATGAAAAGGGGGCATGGCATAGACATTTGTAGACAAAATTCCTGCAAATCCAATCAAAACTAGGAATACAATATACCTCATAGAATAACTTGTTTTTTGAGATTCATAAGTCATTCTTATGATTGCCACTTATTCTAGAGTGAAATAGTGCAAAGCATTTTGAAAAACATAGAATTGTGATCAAATCATTTTATCGTATCAACCCAAAAAAACATCTGCCACAACTTGTTTTACTTTGCGCATGTCAAATGGCTTGTAGATTACCGCTGTTGCATTGTGTGAATCTAAAAGATCACATTCGTCCATGGTAAGATCCCCTGTGACAACAATGATTTTGGCATTTGGGTCTGTCTTTCTGATATTTTCTATGGCATAAAACCCGTTATATCTTGGCATTATCAAGTCCACAAAAATCAAATCAGGACAGTGTTTTTCATACAATTCAACTGCTTTCATGCCATCTGTACCTGTGGCAAGAACATCAAGCCCGATCAGCTTC
>SCUP01000357.1 GCA_004297665.1 Nitrosarchaeum sp.
GTCCTTAGCTTTTGGAAAAAGTTTCAAATAACTTTTAAGATCATTTTTTGCTTCAGAATTCTTTTTTTGTTTCTCTCTGAGATAAGCACGATTTTTGTAAATTTTTGCGGATCTTTTAGGGTTGATTTCAATGGCTTTACTATAACATGATTCAGATTTATCAAATTGGTTAGATTTTAGATAATAGTTACCTAGTCCATTGTATGCAAGATAAGATCTATTGTTAATTTTGATACATTTCTCATAATACTGTACACAATCATTAGAATTTTGCTCATTAAGTAAACTTCCTAACAAATACAATGCAGTTGGATTGGTTTGATCTAATTCAATTGCTTTTTTTAGAGATATCAAAGATTTAGATGGATTTTTTTGTATACTTAATCTTTCAGAATTAAAACACAACCTGTTTGATTTTTCACTTGGATCATTTTCTAGTTTTATAGAAGATAAGACATTTGAAGGAGCTAAAATTATTAACAGTCTTCCATCTTCAGACCATTCTTTATCAAAAATTGCTTGAGGGATTGCTCCTTCTTGCGGCTCGCCTTCCTGATTTCCTTTCTGAATGTAATGAAAAACAGTTTTCTCATTGTCATCATAACCAGATATTACTGAAGCATGCTGTGTAATTTCAGGAATTCCTGGAAGAATTACTATAGGTGGGATTCCAATGTCTATTATTTTTTTTAATTCAGACAAGGAAGAACGAATAATTTTACATGTCAATCCATGTCTTTCTGCGGATTCAATTCCTTCAATTAAGATACTTCCATTATAATTGGTGTATTGTTTTGCAGTTTCAATAGCCTCAGACATTGGAAGGTCGATATTCCAATATTTTGAAACTACATTGATTGGTAGAGGCAAGCAAATATTTTCTTCTTCTATTAAGGGAAGTAAAAGTTGATGATTCAAGGAATCCATGAGATCAAATAAAATTTGAGAGTTATTAAAATTAATCAGAGAGAACAAAACTTTTGAATTAAGTTTTGACCATCATTACTCATTTCAGGATGAAATTGGGTTCCAAAAATTGGTTTTTTATCA
>SCUP01000358.1 GCA_004297665.1 Nitrosarchaeum sp.
CATTGCAGCTACAAATAGACCAAATGCAATAGATCCTGCACTTAGAAGACCTGGTAGATTTGATAGAGAAATTGAGATTAAAGTTCCAGATAAAAAGGGAAGAAAAGACATTCTTGCCATTCATAGCAGAAACATGCCGCTATCTGATGATGTTAATGTTGAGAAAATATCCAGTGTTAGCCATGGATATGTTGGAGCAGATTTAGAATATCTCTGTAAAGAAGCTGCAATGAAATGTTTGAGAAGATTACTTCCTGAACTTAACATGGAAGAAGAAAAACTTCCTCCAGAAACTTTGGATAAATTAATTGTGAATAACGATGATTTCCAAAAGGCATTGATTGAAGTCACTCCATCTGGAATGAGAGAAGTCTTCATTGAAAATCCAGATGTCAAATGGGAAGAAGTTGGTGGTTTGGAAGACGTCAAACGTGAGCTTCAAGAAGCAGTAGAGTGGCCGATGAAATATCCTGGACTATATGATAAGTTAGGACATAAAATGCCAAGAGGGATTTTACTTCACGGTCCAAGTGGAACTGGTAAAACGCTATTAGCAAAAGCAGTTGCAACCCAAAGTGAAGCAAATTTTGTTTCTGTTAGAGGTCCAGAATTACTATCAAAATGGGTTGGAGAATCAGAAAGAGGAATAAGAGAAATTTTTAGAAGAGCAAGACAAGCTTCGCCATGTGTAATATTCTTTGATGAAATTGATTCAATTGCGCCAATTAGAGGAGCGGGAGGAGAAACAGCTGTTACAGAAAGAGTAGTTAGTCAATTACTTACTGAATTAGACGGTATGGAAAATATGCATGGTGTTGTTGTTTTAGCAGCTACTAACAGACCAGATATGATTGATCCGGCATTATTAAGACCAGGAAGATTTGACAAAATTATTCAGATACCATTACCAGACAAAGAAAGTAGAAAAATGATTTTGAAAATTAACGCTGAAAAAATACCAATAGTTAGTGATCCTAATAATCCACAACGTGTAGATATAGATAAAATTGCAGAATTAACAGATGGATTAAGCGGTGCAGATACTGCGGCAATTGCAAATACTGCAGTATCTTTGGTTATTCATGAATTTTTAGATACA
>SCUP01000051.1 GCA_004297665.1 Nitrosarchaeum sp.
CCTACACGACATGGACAAGATGACTTGCTCTTTGCAGTATATGCTGGGCATGGTGATTTTCCAAAAATTGTTTATGCCTCTGGTGATATTGAAGAAAGCTTCTATGATACTGGAAGATGTTTTAATTATGCAGATGTTTATCAGATTCCCGTTATTCATATGATGGACAAATTTCTTTCAAGTTCTGTTGTTACATGCAAAAAATTTGATCCTCAAAAGATTTCTATTGATAGAGGTCTCTTACTAGATAAAATAGATGGGGAATACAAGCGGTTTGCTTTTACTGACGATGGAATTTCCCCCCGTTCTAGATTGGGATTAGATAATGGTGTTTTTTGGAATACTGGGGATGAATCAGATGAATTTGGTCATATTACAGAAGATCCTCAGGTTCGTATCCAAATGATGGATAAAAGAATGTCTCGACTAGACTTGGTAACAAAAAGAGTTCCAGATGATGAACAGGTTGTTTCATTTGGTGTTCATGATTATACTATAATTTCTTGGGGTTCCACCAAGGGTCCAATTTTGGATGCTATCTCCATACTTAAAAAAGAAGGAATTGACATTGGATTTATCCAAATTAAATTAATTCATCCATTCCCATCTAACTATGTCAAATCTCTTCTAAAAAATGCAAAAACTATCATCGACATTGAGGCAAATCATTCAGGTCAATTAGGCAAGATCTTCAAGCAAAATGTATTGCGAGAAATTGATTATTTTATACTAAAATATACTGGAAGAGGAATGACCAGTACTGAAATTTATGATTCATTAAAAAAAATAGTTGAAAATAAAGCAAACAAAAGAGAGGTTCTAAGTCATGGCGCTTAAACTGGCTGATTACAAAACCGAAGTCCATAATGATTGGTGTCCTGGTTGTGGTGATTTTGGAATAGTTAATGCATTACAAATGGCATTAGCTGAAATGGGAATAGAACGCGATAAAGCAACAATTTTTTCTGGCATTGGTTGTTCTGGAAAGACATCTCATTTTATCAATACTTATGGTGTTCATACCCTACATGGCAGAGTTTTGACTTTTGCCCAAGGTGGAAAACTTGCAAATCCTGAGATGACGGTTGTGGCAGTAGGTGGTGATGGTGACGGATTGGGAATAGGGGCTGGTCATTTTGTTGCAGCTGGAAGACGCAATATTGACATGACTTACATAATATTTGATAATGGAGTTTATGGTTTGACTAAAGGACAAGCTTCACCAACCTTAAGACTAGGTGAGAAAACAAAATCACTTCCATCTCCAAACACAAACTATAACGTAAATCCTATTGGATTGGCAGTAGCAAGTGGATTTACATTTGTAGCACGTGGTTATTCTTACGATGTTAGACATTTGAAAGATTTAATCATCAAAGCTGTTCGTCACAAAGGTCTTTCTTTTCTTGATGTGTTACAACCATGTCCAACTTACAATGATATCAATACAAGAGATTGGTATGCTGGTATTGATTTAGCACAAGAATCTATGGAAAGACACTCTAAGATCTATAAACTTGAAGACACACATTTTGATCCAATGGTACATTATGACAATGAGACAGAAGTTAATGAAAAATTATCTCAAGCCTTGATCAAATCTCTGGAATGGGGAAATAAAATTCCAATAGGCGTATTTTATCAAAATGAAATAATTTCTCAATATTCTACTAGGCTAACTGATAAAATCCCAAATTATCTTGAAAATCCTCCTGCAAAACAAAGGATTTCAGAAAATGGATTGCCCATTACTGATGTTTCAGAAATACTTGATTCCCTCAGAGTTTAGAATGTCTATAACCTAATGAGTTATAGACTAGTTTATTCGTAGATCACCTTGCTATTGAACATAAACGAGGCAAATAAAATATTTAGAAAATCTATTATCAAAGGTTTCTTTGAGCCCCAATTAGTTAATCTTGATTTTAAAAAATCTGGAGTCAAACATCCTTCTATAAATGATGATGGTTTGATGCAGTCTGATTTACTCCACGTGTTTTTTGATGTGGATACTGGCTCTGATTATCCAGATGCAGATGAATGGTTTATTGTTGAACTGCTTTTTCCACATGACATTAAACTCCCAGATGCTTTGAAAGGAACTGATTATTTCACAACTATTTCAGTCGAGGATGGAAAAACATTTTGGCATCATCGTGAACTAATACGTTACAAATATGGCAAATCAAAAAAACTCGATGATGCATTAGAATTTTTAGAATCAAAATACAAAGAACTACACGGTTTACTTGAACCACTTCAAAAAGATCTCAAGTAGTTGCACTCCAACTATCTCCTCTGAAAATGTATCTTTTATTTTCTGATGTTGCAGTATTAAGGCGCCACCTTATTGATTCAGGATCAAATTTGTAAACTATTTCTAAAACATCTGATGGTAGTTTTTCTGGATCTAGATGATATGGAAGTAATTCTAAAACAAAATCTATTTTTTCAATTGCATTATCATACCATTGTCTATCTTCAGTATCTAACACAAAAACAATTTTTGGCTTTCCTAAAAAATTAATAATTATCTTTAAAGCATTTCCAGTGCCTCTACGCCTTTTCATCTCTTTGAAAACAGCCTTCATTTTTTCCCAGCGTCTAAAATCAAACCATTTGAAAAATTCTTCATTAAAAGCAAGTGGTATGTCTAAATTCAAAAAACTGACAAAATTCTCATCGTTTGCTTCAATCTCCTCTTGAATAATTGAAAATCTAGAATTCAAATATCCATAAATTACTTCAATCTCCCATGGTGATATTCCATAATATTGTAGATATATTTTCAGATTATCGTCAATCACTAATTGGAACTTGTGAAAATTGTAATTAAATCTTCAAATCTAGTCTGGATTGGCTTTGTTTCTCCTCAAAATTAAAATTATGGAGTAAAAAATGCTCACTAATGAAAAAGGAATTTGTAGTAAGAAGTATTGATGCTGCACCTGATGGTGCACCATATGTTGTTGTCTCTCTATCTTCCGTTAAAGACCTTAAAGAAGGAACTACATCTACTCCTTCTCCTTTTGGTGGTCCAAAAGTGATGGGATTCACTAACATGAATGATATGATGAAGGATCTCAACAAAATGTTCTCTGGAATGGGTATGCAAAGTGGTGTGACACAACTAAAACTTGAGATGCATGAATACAAAGAAATGGGTTTGTCTGTAGGCGATAAAGTCTATCTTGAATTAACCAAAGAAGAAACTTTGGGCATATAATCAATCTATTTTTTATTTTCTTTTTTAATTATTCTATATGGTGTTGATAAATTTCCATAGATAAAATATGCTGACTGTTCCAATCACAAACAACATTGGCTTCCATGCAAAAACTGGAATACTGGGTGTTGCAAGCTTTACTTTGTAATTATCAAAAATCATGTGAACATTTTTTTTGATTTTATCATGCCAGATTTTATAATCAACTTGATATTTTTTCAATATCTCTTCTACTTCATATATCACAGGTGTTCTTTGTGACACTAAATGTTGAAGGTAATCTCTTGAAACTTCAACTTCGGCATGTATGCCGATTAATCCTTTTTTAAGATCTACCATTCTCACATGCATTTCCCATGGCTTTTTTAGTTTAAGATTCAAACCGTTTCCAATTTGATCAGGCTGTTTATGTTCTAATTTGACTTTAGTAAATCCTTCAGCTGTGAAAATTTTCATTAATTCATCAAAGCTCTTCTTCACTACAATGTGAAGCTGTTCCACACCTTTGCTATCTATGTCAATACTGTGTTTTAATCCGTCCAGAAATGAAATTGTTTTGGGATATCTTGTTAGGTATTCCATAATTTTGTCCTCAAAAAACCTCTATTTAAAGCAGAATCCATTCAAATTCTAGTAATTCATTGGATTTGTTAGACCTCTAACGTATACGCACTGATCTGGAGATATTGCCATCTCAGTTGGACTGATTTTTCTATCTGTAAGTTTTGCTCCTGAATTTCT
>SCUP01000052.1 GCA_004297665.1 Nitrosarchaeum sp.
ATTTGAAAACGCAATAATGTGTTATGATCCAAGTATTGAACCTGGTGGAATACTCTTCTATTCTGGTGATAAAATAAACTTGGAGGCTGATTTTGTTATGGCTTCACTTAGAGCCACTAATCTATACCAGCTAGATTTTGCTGATGGTCTAAACTCTCAGAAAACAATTCTAAGTGGGGCTGGGCGTATACGAGATGTAGTGCAAAGCACAGATGGAAGTCTTTATGTAATTACTTCAAATACTGATGGAAAAGGTTTTCCAGACAGCATGGATGATAAACTATTGAGGATATTAAAATGAGTGATTCATCAATTTCAAAATTTTTTGAAAAAACTAGAAAAGAACGATTAGATATTGTTGGCAGTTTTGCAAATTTATCTGCCGAAGAATTAGAAATTCTACAAAATAATAACGGTGGTATCTCTTTTGACAAAGCTGATAAAATGGTAGAAAATGCAATTGGCACTTTCTCATTACCTTTAGGGGTAGCAACTAGTTTTAAGATTAATGGAAAGGACTATCTTGTTCCAATGGTCATTGAAGAGCCATCAGTAATTGCTGCAGCATCAAAAGGCGCAAAAATTGCAAGAATCAGAGGAGGATTCAAAGCAACAGCTGCTGAATCTTACAGTATTGGACAAATTCAAGTATTGAACACTGATATCAACTCAGCTGTAAAAAAAATACAAGAATCTTCCAAAGAAATCATCAATCTTGCAAATTCAAAGAGCAACACATTATCTAAAATGAACAAAGGTGCAAAAGAGGTATCTTGTAAGAAAATCTATACTCCATTGGGAAACATGTTGATTG
The DNA here is from genome assembly GCA_004297665.1 of Nitrosarchaeum sp. Lineage (GTDB taxonomy): Archaea > Thermoproteota > Nitrososphaeria > Nitrososphaerales > Nitrosopumilaceae > Nitrosarchaeum. The sequence continues at coordinate 815 of SCUP01000052.1, forward strand.
TTGAATTATTAATCGATGTTGGTGATGCGATGGGGGCAAATGTTACAAACACAATGTGCGAAGCTGTTTCACCGTTACTAGAAAAAATTACTGGAGGAAGAACACTACTTCGCATTTTATCAAATTATTCAACACAAAGAATAGCAAAGGCAACAGCAGTTTTTGATAAAAAAGAAGTTGGAGGAGAAGATGTGGTTGATGATATTATTTTAGCATATCAGTTTGCAGACAATGATGTTTACAGAGCAGTCACTCATAACAAAGGAATCATGAATGGTATCATAGCTGTTGCCAATGCAACAGGCCAAGACAGCAGGGCAATTGAGGCAGCTGCAAATGCATACGCTACAAAATCTGGTCAATATCGCTCTCTTAGCAAATGGACTAAAGACAATGAGGGAAACCTTGTTGGATCTTTAGAATTACCATTATCTGTTGGAATTATTGGAGGAATTGCCAATGTTCATCCAATTGCTAAAGTCTGCATGAAAATTCTCAGAGTTTCTTCTGCTCAAGAACTTGCATGTGTTATGACTGCAACTGGACTGGCTCAAAATTATAGCGCCATTAGAGCATTAGCCACTGAAGGAATTCAAAAAGGACACATGAGATTACATGCAAGAAATTTGGCTACAGCAGCAGGAGCAAAACCTGATCAAGTAGATAAAATTGTACAGAAAATGATTGAGGAAAAGAAAATTTCACTTGATAGAGCTAAAGAATTACTAGAGCAAATTTAAACATCCAATTATATAGATAAAAAGTGAAAAAA
>SCUP01000053.1 GCA_004297665.1 Nitrosarchaeum sp.
AGATGTAATGATAGTTACTGGTCGTGCAGACATTACTGCTGTATTACATGGTAATATTGATGAAATCAACAACACCGTAATAGATTTTAAAAAAATTAGAGAAATTGTAACCACTGAGACGTTAATTGAAGTTGAGGTAAACATGGGATGGTAAGAGCAATCGTATTGGTAAAATCCCCTAAAAAATTAATTGCTGCAAGACTACGCAAGGTAAATTCAGTTTATGACTCTTTTCCAACCAGTGGACAATTTGATGCTGTAGCTATTATCGAGGTAGAAGACCTAGGAGAAATCAAAGATGTTACTAATCAAATTCAAAAAATTACTGGTGTAGAAAGAACTGAAACTATGGTAGAAGTTCAATGACAAAGAATTTAACATACTTGGGAGTATATTGCTTGTGAATATCAAAAAAGTTGGAAATGTTATTTTAGCAGTTAAAGATCTTGATAAATCCATAAAATTTTATCATGAACTTATTGGACTTCCAATAAAAAGACAACGACGATCTTGGGTGGATTTGGGAACTTCGGGGGCTTTATTGAGTTTACATCCAGCATCATTAACTGCTCAACACATAGGCAGTTCTATTGAAAACGGAATTACAATTGGATTTTTGGTAGGCGATGTCAAGTCTGCAGTTGAGGAACTAAAATCAAAAGGTGTAAAAATTCATCGTGACATTGTGGATAGAGATGCAGGAAAAAATGCAGTCATTTTAGATCCTGATGATTATTTAATTTCGTTATTTGAGCCAATCTTTGAAGATAAAGCAGAACAGACAAGTGGATATCATGGGTTTACTCCAGCTTAGAGTGTTTTTTTAATAGATGCAATTATTTTATCTATATTTTTTTCTGCTCTATCAATTGAGATATAATATGTCATGTCATCTTTTTGGAAAATTACAATAGATACTTTTTGGTGTTGCAGTAATACATAATCTAATTTACCAATTGCACTTGTAGTCTCTTTTCTTAATGTTATTAATGTAGATATTATGAAAAATTCATTTTTGACTTGCTCTGATTTTAGCATGGGTTTTACATTAGGCCTGACAATTCCTGTCAATGTTCTACCATATGCATTTATCACACCTGCATATCTGATTTTATCGGATAATTGGAGAATACTTTGACATTTTTTTCTATATTGAATTATTTTATCTTTCCATATTTCAGCAGGAGTCTTTGCCATAATCAAAATTAAATTTGAAATTAATAAGGATTCTTACTAATCTAAAAACTTCTTGAAAGTTAATCTCGCGTTAAAAATACAATACCCAATAAATCAATGTATTCTAGAATTAGATTCTTTTTTGTCATCTAATTTTTTCTTTAATTCTAGATTTTCTTTTAACAATTTGTCATTTTCTGTTTTTAATGTACTGACAGAATTTTGTCTACTAAATAATGGATGTCCAGGAGGAACAATTGCACCGAAATTCATGGTTAATAGTCCAGATGCATATCTCTGATATGATTGCTGAAATCCTTCTAGTTTTTTATTGATTAATGCGTTTTCTTCGGCAAATTTTTCCTTCATTGGGTTTTCAAAAATTTTAAACAATGGATTGGATAACCCGGGAGGCAGTCTAGGAAATTGCAAAGCAAGGTGAGGGATGTTTGGGTTTAATCCATAGATGTCCTTCAGTTGTTTAATTGGCAAATCTTCCATAATGCCTTACTGTTTTTGCTATATTTTTGCCTTGTCTTTAGGCGTTTGATATACCACATAGCTAATTTGGAGTCATTTTAGCTCAATTTGAGCTGATCGCAGATCCTTATAGATTCCCGTTTTAGATCGCAAATACGCATGACAGAATCAATAAAGACGTGTATCCGATGCAATAAAAATATCAAAGAAGAAGATCTGCATAAAATTGTAATTTATGTGATTCAAGAAAAATTCACAGAGCATCATTATGAGCATGTTGAATGCCCAGAAAAGTTTACTGTTTAACCACCATACTCATAAACTGGATAAATTTTACCCGTTAATCTAGAACG
>SCUP01000054.1 GCA_004297665.1 Nitrosarchaeum sp.
CATAAAGAAATTGAAAGTAAAATAATTTTTGCAAAATATTCTATCTAGAATCTTTGTTTTGTAATTTCCAATTTACCCTTCATCCAAGGATGTGGTTCACAATGATATTCTATTATTGCCGGTTCTGTAAAGAGAAATTCATAATCATATCCAGGTTTTATGACACCTTGGGAACCAAATACACCGCTGTAAGAGTCTTCAGCTCTATGATCAGGAGTAACTGTGTGTGCAGTAGTATCAATATTTTTCCAAATTACAAGATTATCGATTCCTAATTGTATGTTAACTAATTTTGGTACAAAATTATCTTGTTGTGAAGAACTAGCAGAGCCTTCAATTATTTCAATAATCTTTTCTTCAACTGGATGTAAAATGTGTTCATCTACGGAAGGTTTTGCCAAAGATTCCGGAAGATAAAATGATGTGTAGTAAACAACACCTACTGATGAGCCAATAATTATTGCCATAATTCCTATACCATATGCATGACTTGATGTTGCACTCAACGATTTTTTTAGGTCTAAAGAGTTCTTATAAAGCTTTTTTAGAATTTTAAAAGACTATGGTTTTTTTAGATCTGAAGAACCAAAATCTGAAATTTTGTTAGTGCTAACTCCTAAATCTGCTTGAACTTTGGGAGCTGGAATTTGTTGGACAATTTCTTTTGTTTCTTTTTTAGTATCTGAAGATTGGCTTTCTGGGAGTTTACTAGGATTTGGAATTTGTGATTCTAACTCCTTTGGTTTGTCTTCATGTATTGGTACCGGTGGTGGTGGAGGTGCATTCTTTGCTTGATTTAATCCATACCTGTAAACATGGAAAAAGCCAGCAAAGACTATCAAGATAAGACCTATAAAGAATAATGAAATATTTTTCATTCCAGTCAAGGCTGCATTATAAGCTGCAATGTTTAGAAATACTTGAAATGCCAATAATGCAACAATTAACCAATTTATCCATTTTTGTGAGAGATTAATGGTTGCAACTTTCTTTGGTCCCTTTTCTTTGGCAAGTTTGGCTTTTCTTTCAGATTCTTTTGCAAGCTTGATCATCATATATGAGAATCCAAATCCTAGTGGAACAAGCAATATCATCACGGTATATAGAAACACTGGATCAATTACTAAACGTTCTACAAGAGGAATAGTAGTATCAGATGGAATATAGAATCCCCAGTATGTCGTAACCATAATTTGAGCTAGACCAGTAATACCAAATGCAGTAATTATTGGACGATCTTTCCATGAGAATTTTTTGTATCTGTCAATAAATGGAATTAGCAAAAATGATGCTATGAAAATTCCAGGCCAAAGTACACCTGTAACAAACTTGTCATATTGTGTTCTCAAAAATGCGTACAATCCTGTAAGATACCATTCAGGGACAGTAATTCCAGGCGGCACTGTAGGTTCAAACTTGAATCCCATATCAATTGGAAATACTCCTCCTGTGAGTAGAATAGCTCCTCCAATTGCCATTACCATAGGTACATCAAATACCAAGAATCGTGGAAAGTGAACCGCCATTAATCCAAGCATTACTAGTGGTAAGACAAAGACATGCTGTGCATAGAATCTTAATACAAAGTCTGAAAACCCGCTACCAAACATTGCATCACGAATAGTTGGTCCAGCTACAGGAATTGAAGTGGTAAGAGATGCAGCAATACTGATTGCAAGTTCTGCTCTTTCACTAAAGATAACATCGTAACCAGTAAATGCTTCTAAAATTGTAACTGTTCCAAGTATAACTCCAGTGGCCCATAAAACTTCATTTCTAATTTTGTACCTTCCACTAAAATATTGATAGTACATGTGTAAAATTGCCAAAAGTACCATTGCGTTGGAACCATGATAGTGAATGTTTCTGATATGAAAACCAAATGGAACTTCATCATTAATGAATTGGACGCTGTCCCATGCTCTATCCAACATTGGTTGATAGTAAAACATTAGCAAAGCCCCAGAAATTCCAAGTATTACAAATGTAACAAATGTAAGCATTCCCAAAAATCCAAATGGACTTACAAATCTTGCAGGAAATGAAAATTTAATTGCAGTAAAGATTGTTCTGTCTAGTCCATCCCATAGCCAGTAGAAAAAGGCAACTGCGCCAGTATGTCTATGAAGCGAAACGGCCATATCCTATTACTCCATTATCATTCACGCCCCAAGTTGGCGGTAAAACCCATAAAAAGCCATCTGCATCAACTTCAAAATTTAGTTGTGCCAATGTGTTAGACGGTGCAGCTTGTAATGATGCAGGTCCAGCAAACGCTGTTCCAGTAGTAGGGTCATACATACTTCCATGACATGGACACTCTCCTCTTTTTCGTCCTTCTTCAGGCCAGTATTTCCATAAACACCAAAGATGAAGACACACCATACTGTATGCTCTAAAAGATGAAACATCTTGCTTGTCTCCGCCAAGTTCTTGTGGCAATCTAATGAATTGCCACTTTCGAAATGCTTCTGCATCAAGTGCAGGATCTCCAGTACTAGGATATGTAATTACTTCAGAATGATTAATAGGAAATGTTTTGA
>SCUP01000055.1 GCA_004297665.1 Nitrosarchaeum sp.
CATGTAAAATGGACCATATTCATTTGCCATCAATCTAGTTAATTTTGAAACTGCAAAAGTATCAGCAGGTATGAACACACGAAAATTTGGAATTACTCGCATAATTGCAATATCCTCAATTTGTTGATGAGAACCACCATCAGGTCCAACAGACAATCCACCGTGAGAGACAACTAATTTTACATTGAGACCTTTTTTGTTTCCAGGAGAAGGATAAGCAATTCCATTTCTTATTTGATCTACTGCGCGTCCAGGTAGAAATATTGCATAAGTACTAGCAAACGATATTTTTCCAGAAGCTGCAAGACCAGCAGATAGAGAAACTAAATTTGCCTCTGCGATTCCCACATTAAAGAATCTATTTGGAAATATCTTACCAAATCCAGAAGTTTTAAGAGAATCAGTTGTATCTGCACCCAAAACTACTATGTTTGGATTTTCTTGTCCAAGTTCAATTAGCGTTTTTGAATATTCTGAACGCATATCAGTCATGATGGGAGAATTCAAAGATAACCTGCCTCTTCTGCTATTTTCTTAATCTGTTCTTGTTTTTCACCAACAACATGTAATCCAATCCATTTCTTTACAAGAGTAGAACCTCCCAATTCATTTGCTTTATCAAGCAAGATTTTTCGTTTTGTCTTGAGAACTTGATTTCTAAAATCTCTTATAGCACCGCGTACATCTTGTTTTCCAATAATTGCGCTACCACCTACAAAAGATCTAGCACCATCTACAAAACAGGAACTAATATTTTCAAGAGTTACACCGCCATCGGCTTCAATACAGCCTGAAAACTTGTGCTCATTTAGAACAGTATTCAATCTGATCATTTTTCCATGTGTCTCCTCAATGTATTTTTGGCCTGATTTTCCAGGTACAACAGACATTACAATGAGTTGATCAAGTGTAGGTATGAATTTGTAAGACCATCTAGGAAGCTCGGTGTCTGGATTGATTGCAAGACCTATACCAACTTGGTTCTGTTTTAACAAATCATGAATTTCTCCAAAGCTTGATTCATCACAAACTTCAACATGAACTGTAATGATATCACTTCCAGCTTCAATATAGTCTCGGATATGTTTTACAGGTTCGTTAATCATCAAATGAGAATCAAAAGGAATTACAGTTAAAGATCGTAATTCATGGATTTTTCTATGATCAAAAGTTTTGGTCGGAACAAATTGTCCATCCATTACATCAAGATGGATGTAATCAGCTCTTCCAGATACACAACGTTTTATTTCATTTTCTAGATTTGTCATATCACCTGCAATGATTGAAGGTGCAATCATAAACTGAGAGTCAAGTTCTAAGTTAATTATTGGAGATACATCAGAATCAGGAGCTTTTCCATGCCATTGGGGATTATCTTCCATATGTTCAACTCCTTTTCCTTTAATTGTTCTAGCAATAATTATTGAGGGAATACCTTTTGTGGAATTTGCTTTAGTAATTGCAGCATCAATTTGTTCAATTCTATGTCCATCTATTTCAATTACATTCCAACCAAATGATCTCCATTTATCACCGGTTTTCCATCTTGATGCATCTTTCCACATTTCAGAAATGTCATCACCTTCCAATTTTTCATCTAATGGCATAATTTTTTCAGTGTAAGAATCCTGTTGTATGAAATTTCTATCTAAAAAGGCCGTAAGATTATCTACTTTGTATTTTGCAGCAGTCATTGCTGCTTCCCATACTTGTCCTTCATCAGTCTCACCATCACCCATTATAGTATAGACATGGTGATTCTTGCCATCAGTTTTTGCAGCAAGTGCAACACCTACAGAATAGGACAATCCAGTTCCCAAGGAACCGCCACAAAATTCAACTCCAGGACATTTTAGATCAGGATGTCCTTGCAATTTACTACCAAATTTTCTTAAAGTTTCAAGTTCAGATTCTGGAAAATAACCTGCAAC
>SCUP01000359.1 GCA_004297665.1 Nitrosarchaeum sp.
GACAAGTGGATTGTAAAAGCTTGTAAATATTGTCAATAAATGCAATATGTAAAACAGGTTCAGCAAGTTCAATATGACCAAAGTGACCTGGACATCTAGCAGCAGTATTTCCACATGTCAAACATTTTTGTCCTGGTTCAAGTGTACCTAGTCTACCATCCATGAGACCTCCTTGAACAGGCATTCCGTCCTCATCATATGTTTCAGGAGCAGTAATTTCTGCAACAGAGTATTTTCGAATTTCCGTGGGAGACCAAACTGAAAATCTTATTGCGTCAATTGATTTTATTGCTTGGATCGACATTATACTTTCTCCTTTATGAGCAATCTTGGAGCCACATTCAAACTTTGCATTTCTTGTAACAAAAGTTTGAATGCATATGCAACAGATACAGATGAGACTTTAGCTTTATCACCGCAAACTCGGCATACATATTTTCTTTGTTTAACATCATGATATGCAACTAATCCACATCTCTCACAAACAAAAATGTCGGCTTTATCAGATTCATCAAGCAATCTATCTTTAAGAATCATTGATGCACCATATGCTATCAAACAATCTCGCTCCATTTCACCAAATCTCAATCCACCACCTCTTGCCCTACCTTCAGTTGGTTGCTTAGTTAACATCTGGACTTGGCCACGAGCTCTTGCATGAATTTTGTCTGCAACCATATGATGTAATTTTTGATAGTATACTACTCCAATGAAAACTTCTACTGGAAATGATTTGCCAGTTCTTCCATCATACATTATTTCTTTACCAGAATATTTGAAACCAGCAGCATCCATTACGGGTTTGACTTCTTCCATTTTTTCTCCAACAAATGCAGAACCATCAAATTGGCTTCCTCTTAATGCGGCAGCTTTGCCACAAATTGATTCCATGAACATTCCAACAGTCATTCTTGAAGGAAATGCGTGTGGATTAATCAACACATCTGGTGAGATACCGTCTGCAGTATATGGTAAATCTTCGGCCTTTGCCAAAATTCCAAGTACACCCTTTTGTCCATGTCTAGATGCAAATTTATCACCAATTTCTGGAATTCTCATATCTCTTACTCTAATCTTGTACATCTTTCCACCTTCATTGGATTGTGTCATTACAACGGTATCAACAACACCAGTTTCAGATGGTCTTACTCCAATTGAAGTATCTCTTCGGTAAGGACCTGTTGATTCAAATTCTCTATATTCTTCCATAAATCTTGGAGGACTAGTTTTTCCAATCAGTATATCACCACCATGAACAGGAGATTCAGATGCGACAACTCCATCTTCTTCTAATAATCGATAAGCTTTTTCTCCTTTGTATCCTCGGATATTATCCTCAGCGTTTGGAATTTCAAAAGTATCACGCATTCCACCTGGGTATTGTTTTGCTTCAGCATCATAAATTCTAAAGAAGAAAGTTCGACCT
>SCUP01000056.1 GCA_004297665.1 Nitrosarchaeum sp.
ACCATAAATTCAAATATATTTTCTGCTTGTAGTGATTCTGAGGTTTCTCATGTACTGTTTGCAAGCAGTCTAAATGTATATGACAATGGAAAAGAAAAATTATCAGATGAAGAACCTTGGATAAATCATCCACATCCTGCACAAAAATATTTTGCGTGGTCTAAAAGATTAGGAGAAATGCAACTTCAAGCATTTCATGATTTAGGTTTGTTTAAAGGTGCCATAGTTAGAATTGGTGCAGCATACGGTCCAAAAGATAATTTTGATATTTCATCAGCTAGAGTCATACCATCATTAATCGTTAAAGCATTTACTCCTAAAGAAAAATTCATAGTATGGGGCTCTGGCAATGCACAAAGAAGTTTTGTACATGTAAATGATATTGTAGATGCCATGTGTAAATGTATGGAAAAATACTCTAAAGCAGATCCTATCAACATAGGATCTAAAGAATCTACATCTATCAAAGAATTGGTAAATTTGATTATTAACATAACAGGTTCTAAGAAAAAACCATTTTTTGACGAATCCAAACCTGAAGGAATTCCAAAAATAACGATTTCAACAGAAAAAGCAAAGTTAAAAATTGGATGGGAGTCTAAAATTAATTTGAGAGAGGGTCTAAAAAATACTATTTCATGGTATCAAGAAAATATTCTAAGTGAGCAATAATGCAAACAGAAAATAAAAATATTAAATGGAAACTTCCACTTTATAAAATTTTTACAGATGACGAAGATTTGAATTTGATTACAAAAATTATCAAACGCGGTACAGATTGGGCTATTGGACCTGAGATAGAAGAATTTGAGAATAGTCTTAGAAATTATGTAGGTGTTGACTATTGTGTAACACTTAACTCTGGTACTTCTGCATTACATGCTACTTTTTTGGCTTATGGATTTGGAAAAGGAGATGAAATAATTGTTCCATCTTTTTCTTTCATTTCAACTGCTAACGCAGTATTATTTGTAGAAGCAAATCCTAAATTTACAGATATTGAAGAGCAAACTTTTGGATTAAATGCAATTGCAATTGCAGATAATATTACGAAAAAAACAAAAGCAATAGTTCCTATGGATTATGGGGGTTTATCATGTAATATTTTGGATATTCAGAAAGTATCAAGAGAAAATGAATTAGTGTTAATCGAAGATGCGGCAGAAGCACTAGGTTCAACAATTAAAGGAGCTAAAGTAGGCTCAATTGCAGATTCATCTATCTTCAGTTTTTGTGGAAATAAAGTACTTACAACTGGAGAAGGAGGGGCAGTAGTCACAAATTCGAAAGAAATCTTTGAAAAAATTAAGCTTATTCGTTCACATGGCAGATTTGAAAAAAAATCAGCTTATTTTGATGATGTTTCAATGCCACAATATAATCAATTAGGTTACAATTGGAGAATGTCATCGATCACTGCAGGTTTAGGAATTTCTCAATT
>SCUP01000007.1 GCA_004297665.1 Nitrosarchaeum sp.
AGTTACAGATGCAGGTCATACTCAAATTGCTCCAGGTACAATAACTTGTATTTCTATTGGTCCAGCTCCTGAAAATCTTATAGATAAAATAACTGGCGATTTGAAATTGCTTTAGATTTTTATTAATTTTTCTTGGAATGAGATATAACTTGGGTTAATATTTTTTAAATTGTGAAGAAAAAAGGAATAATTCTCGCTGCATTTTTTGCAACAATAATGTTATCGTCTTTGGGTGCTAGTGTATTTCTTAAGAATACCCCTACCCAATCTGAAGATGTACTAAAAACCTCTACTGGTACTCCAGCTGATAATTTCCCTGATGCTCAACGTGCACAATTCTGTGGTTCAGGAGATGCAAAATCTACAACATTTGTCAAAGAATACACAATTCCAACTGCTTGTACCAATCCTTTGGCAATAGTTACTGATTATAATGGAAATGCATGGTTTGCACAAACCAACACTGGTAAACTAGCAAAATTTGATCCTAACACTGAATCATTTACTGAATTTGATAATCCAATATGGCCAAAAAATGGCCGCTCGATGATGTGGGGAATTGATTATTCTCCTGATGGTTCCTTGTGGTTTACAGATGAGTCTTATGATTCTGTATGGAAATTCTCAACACAAGATGAAAAATATCAACGAATAGGTTATCCTTCCGAAGGTAATTCATTACCACAAAAATTGAAAGTTGATGGCTCACAAATAATAATAAATGATTTTACTGGAAACAAAATTACCTTTTTAGATCCTACTCAGTCTAATGATAACTTGAGATATCTGAGTCTGCCTTCTCCCGTTAATGGTTCTGTAACTGGTGATTTTGCAATTGATACTGATAATAATGTCTGGTATACCAATTGGGTTTTTCAGCAAGGAGGGATTTTGATAAAATTTGATCAAGAAGGATATCGTAACTCTGTAGCAAATGTTGATGGAGATTCTTTTTCTATTCTTGACTATACTGAACTATTTCAGCTACCTTCTGAATTGCTTACTCCAAATGGGATTGCTGTATCTGATGGTATGATTTGGCTAGCAGATACATCAAGCTCTGCTGTCTTTAACTTTGATCCTGTAACACAACAATTTACTCAGTATGTCACATCTAATCCAAAAATATCTACATACGGTAACTCTACTGGAATCATAAAATCTCCAATATCTAGACCATATTGGATTGAAACAAATTCTGCTGAACAACTAGTTTTCAATGAACAAACTGCAAATAGCATTGCCATACTAGATCCAAAATCTGAATCACTTGTAGAATATATGATTCCATCAAAAAATCCATTTTGGGGAGATTGTGATAATATCTCTGATTGTGGCTTGGCCCAAGTCTTTGATTTTGCTATAAATGATGATAAAATCTGGTTTACTGAATGGGTGGAAAATAACATTGGTGTAGTTGACACTTCTATTGCACTTCCATTTGAAATTGAACTTGACTCTAAAGATATTTCACTTGCACCAGGAGAATCCAGAAACTTTTCTTTTACAATATCTCCTCAGCAAGATTTGTCTGATGTGTCTTTGATATTATCAGATCCTTACAACTTTTTGGATGTCGCTTCAAATGTATCTGATTCTTTCCAATTAGATGCTCCTAGACCTGTGGAGGTAACAATTTCTGCATCTGATGATGCGATTCCTGGAAAATACAAAATATTGCTAGGTGCACAAATCAAAGATGTATCCATTAGTAAATTTGTTACAGTGACAATATTGCCGTGATACCTAAAATAGATTCTCAAATAGGTATCTCTGTTTATAGTACAAAATTTACTGGAATTGGTGGACAAATTAGAACAGAAGCTGAGGACTTTAAGGTTAACGAAGTTCTCTCTGAGAAATCATTAAAGTCAATTAATCAACAAGATGGTTACGCTGTTTACAAATTAAAAAAGAAAAAAATAGATACAAATCATGCACTTTCTGATATTTTTAAAAAAACAGGAATTAGATTAAAAGCACTTGGACTAAAGGACGCATCTGCAGTAACTGAGCAATTTGTCTGCTCTGATAGTATAGGTAAATCAATAGAACACTATTCCTCTGAGAAATACTCCCTTGAAAAAATTGGTTTTGTAAAAAAACCCTTATCCAAAAAAGACATGATTGCTAATCATTTTAGCATAAAAATTTCTGGATGTGGTAATATCTCTGATTTTACCGAATATGATAAGATTCTAAATTTTTATGGTTACCAAAGATTTGGCTCTAAAAGGCCTGTTACTCATCTCATTGGTAAGGCACTTTTACAGCGTAATTTCAAAAAAGCAGTCGAGTTGATTGTGTCTTTTACATCTTCTTATGACTCTAAGGAAAATACCGAAATACGAGAAAAACTATCTGACAAATCAAACTATGAAAAATACTTTGAGCAAGTTCCGCCACAAATGGACATTGAAAGAATTGTACTACAAGAAATAATTGAGCATGATAATGAGCAAAAAGCAATTCATGCAATACCATTACCACTTCGAAGATTCTATGTTCAAGCGTACCAATCTTTTCTTTTTAATCATGCGTTAAGTGATGCATTTACAGACGGAGAAAATCTCTTTGAGGCACAAGAAGGTGATGTTTGCTATGATCTTCATGGAATAATTGGAAAATATGTCAAAGGTTTGGATCAACATCTTGCATTGCCTTTTGTAGGATACTCATATTACAAAAAAACCCGCTTTGATTTTCAAATATCTAAAATTTTAAAAGCTGAAGAGATTGCACCAAAGGATTTTTTCATTAAAGAAATGCAGGAAATTAGTAGTGAAGGTGGATTCAGACAAGCTGCAATACAATGTACTGATTATTTCTCACA
>SCUP01000057.1 GCA_004297665.1 Nitrosarchaeum sp.
CAGCTGGTTTTGGTGATGCTCTACTAAAATCACAAAAATTTGTAGGTAATGAAGATTTTTTATTGCATGCAGGGGACTGTTATTTTCCAGAGTATAAATTTTTAATTGATTTTATGAAGTATCATCAAAACTCAAAAAATGTTTCTGCAAGTATACTTCTAAAAAAGATGAAAAACATAAAAGGTTATGGCATAGCCCAATTAGAAGAACATGACGGTGAAAACATAGTAGTGGATGTTGAAGAAAAACCAATGAAACCAAAAAGTAATTTAGCTATTTTACCAATATACATATTCAATTCTAATATCTTTAAAGCACTAAAAAATACTTCACAAGGATACAAATCAGAGCTACAAGTTACAGATGCAATTATGACATTAATAAATAAGAATGAAAAAATACTTGGATTCGACTATGGAGATAAAGAATGGTTTGATATAGGAAGTCCAGATAATTATTTTAACGCCTTAACATATTCTTATAAAAGAATATTTGGTTAAATAATGAAAATATTAAAAATATTTTAGCAACCTAATCATCTAAATTAAGATATTTATTTTTAGCCACATAGAACTTTATTATGTAGTTAATATGAGATTAAATTATTGAGTCCTAATCTGATTAATTCAAATAAAATGAAAGAAAGAGCAAAGAAAGTAATACCACATTTAACTGGAACCTTCAGTAGATCTCCATCTCATTTTGTAGAAGGGGTTTATCCAGTGTATATCGAATCAGCTTATGGCTCTCATTTCACTGATGTTGATGGCAATGAATACTTAGATTATTTATGTGCGCTTGGACCAATTACGTTAGGATATAATTATGAAGTTGTCAATAATGCCATAATTGACCAATTAAAAAAAGGCATATTATTTTCGCTTCCACATCGTATAGAATTAGAAGCATCTGAATTAGTAAGTCAAACAATTCCAAATGCAGATATGGTGAAATTTGAAAAATCTGGGTCCAATGCAGTAACAGGTGCTGTAAGAGCAGCTAGAGCTATAACAAGAAGAGATAAAATTGCATATTGTGGTAGTGGAGGTGTTTGGCATGACTGGCAAGCAGCTATGGTTAGCAGAAATGGAGGAGTTCCAAAATTTAATGATGAGTTAATAAAAATTTTTGAATATAATGACAGTGAAGGTTTAGAACAAATATTTGAAAATAATCCTAATCAAATAGCTGCAATAATCTTAGAGCCAACAATTTTTGAAAGACCAAAAAATGATTTTTTAAAGAAAGTTAGGCAAATTGCTGACCAAAATAACTCAGTTCTGATTTTAGATGAGGTAATAACTGGGTTTAGATTTGATCTAAAAGGTGCTCAAAAATACTTCAATATTAAAGGAGATTTAG
>SCUP01000058.1 GCA_004297665.1 Nitrosarchaeum sp.
ACTTTTTGTTTCAGAGTTCCAACATCTATCCTAATTCCAAATACTGCAGGATCAGTATTTCTAAAAACATAGCCTTTGAGAAACGTGAACTTGGAGATTGGTGTCAATTCTGCAAAGACTGCATCTTCTTCATTGGCAGTGTCTTCGCTTACCCAGTTATTGTAATTATCAATCAAACTGTAAATTATTCTGTCTTCAAAAATCTTGATATGACTGTCTTCTGATTCGTCTTTTGCATCAGGCAGTATTTTGACATTAAAAGATAATACCACACCAAGATGTCTGTCGTTTTCTTTGATTGCCTTTGCCTCCATGATATCTCGGCGATTGACTGGTCCAATGTCTGCCTTGGCTATCGGAACTTGTGAGCGCCGTAGCATCTCAACTATTGCTTCAAGTGAGCCTATGGTATCGCATTTTAAAACAACACCATTTGTTTCTGTATCAATGAATACGGATTTCATTTCAGATTCGATCAGTTTGGTGTATTTTGCTATTTCAGATGGAGTGGATGCAACATAAAGAGTACTGCCAGGCAAAACTCCCTCAAGGTCAGGTGATGCAATTTTGAGTCCTGCAGCTGCATTAACATTTTGTACGGGTTTGAATTTATCACGAGGATCACGCATTTCATCTAGTGGTTTTGGCAAAAGAATTGCTTTTGGTTTTGTTACAATAACTGAATCTCTTTTTGCAACAACTATGGTGTCACCTTTTTTGATACTGCCATCAATTAAAATAATATTAGCTGTATGTCCCAGTCCAGGTTCTTCATTTACTTCAAGTACTATTCCTCTTGATTCTTTTTCTTTCTGATCTAATCTTTTTTGCAGATATTGCTGTGTCAATCCAACTAGCACTGCTAATAATTCAGGTATTCCGACTCCAGATCTTGCAGAGATTGGCACGATTGCAATTTCTGATTTAAAGTCCTTAACTCGATAAAATGCTTCGGACTGATATCCCAAAATAGACAAAGTTCCTACCACGTCATAGATTTTTTGATCAAGGTCAGTTTGGATAAACGCATCTTGTTCTTTGATTGCTTGTGTGATGAATTTAGTTTCTGATTTTCTCCATCCAGATATTTGATCACACTTGTTTAGTGCAACAACAAATGGAACTTTTCTGTTCTGTAAGATTTTCAAACTCTCATTTGTTTGCGGCTGAAATCCTCGATTAACATCAACTACCAGTATGGCAATATCGGCAGCAGAGCCGCCTCTTGCTCTAAGATTTGTAAAGACTTCGTGTCCTGGTGTGTCAATTACCAAAATTCCAGGAACTTGGTTTTCTGATTCTTGTAGTTTTTTGTATAATGGACCACATGTCTCTTTGATTGTTTCAGTTGGAAGAAAACTTGCACCAATGTGCTGAGTGATGCCTCCGGCTTCCCTGCCTTGAACGCCAGTGCCCCTAATTCTATCTAAGAGAGATGTCTTACCAGAGTCTACGTGACCTAAAACTACCACTATAGGTTGACGAATTTGCAATCAAATCACTCAAACGCTACCCTCGATTCGTGATCAAAACTTTCCTGTGAATCAGATGCATGAATGATATTGTCGGTAAATCCCAATCCAAAATCTCCTCTTATTGAGCCAGGTGCTGCCTCAAAGGATTTTGTTGCACCAACCATGATTCGTGTAGTTGCAATTGCATTGTTTCCCTCAATTATTGCTGCAACAACTGGACCTGATGTGATAAACGATGTCAACTCACCAAAGAATGGTTTGTCTTTATGGACTCCATAGAAATTTTCAGCTTGCTTTTGTGTAAACGTAAACATTTTTAGTTTTAAAAGCTTGAATCCCTTTTTCTCAAATCTTGCAATTACTTCACCAGTAAGTTTTCTAGCTACTGCATCTGGTTTTACAATGAAAAGAGTTTGTTCAGCCAATTCTATTTCTTGTGTTGAATTCCGCCTTTAACGTATTTCTTGGTCCACTTTAGTTTTCTTGGATCACGTTTTAGCTCTAGTGAGTTTTTCTTGCATTTTGCAGAACAAAACCATAAAACAGTTCCGTCATTTTTTGCAAGCATTGTACCTGAACCTTTTGCAACAGGTCTTGCACAAAAACTGCAGGGTTTTACTAAGAGACTCATATCTTTTACCTAATGAATTTTCTTTGCTTCTCTTTCTGTTTCTCGCAGCATTAGAATTTCTCCAATTCTGACAGAGCCTTTTACGTTTCTAGTGAGAATTCTGCCTTTGTCTTTACCAGAAAGAACTTTTACTCTAACTTGAATAACTTCGCCAGCAATGCCAGTTCTGCCAACAATTTGAATAATTTCAGATTG
Source organism: Nitrosarchaeum sp. (assembly GCA_004297665.1). GTDB lineage: Archaea > Thermoproteota > Nitrososphaeria > Nitrososphaerales > Nitrosopumilaceae > Nitrosarchaeum. The sequence continues at coordinate 2,302 of SCUP01000058.1, forward strand.
AGTTACGTCGTCAACTGTAGTGCTCATTTGCTAGTCTTACCACCTTTAATTTTAGCAATTGCTGAGACAACTTGATCAACTATGTGTTGTGCATCACCAGCGTCTAAAATTGCTGCAGCGGCAGAAGTAATGTCAATACCCAAAGATTTTCCTAGTTCTTGCTTGCTTGGAACAAATGCATATGCTGCACCCTGTTCTTCACATAGAATTGGAAGATGAGCGACTACCTCTGGTGGTTCAACATCTTCAGCTATAACGATTAGTTTGCTTGTTCCTCTCTCAATGGCCTTTGTAGCTTCGTTGGTTCCTTTCTTTACTTTACCGCTGCTAGATGCGACTCTAACGGCTTCCAAGATTGGATTTACGAGTTCTTCTGGCGTCTCAAATTTTACATAATAAGCTTTACCCATACTATGTCACCCTTTAGGGATCATTCTCCATTCCAATCATGCTAGCGATTGGTTTTAAAAGTGTTATCGGAAATGACAGACTTGACTTTTTTGATGTATTTTGACATTAAATCATCTAGTTTTTGCTGACTTTCAGCTTCGCCATATATTCTAATGATTGGTTCTGTTCCACTTGGTCTAATCATTACCCAGTTTTTAGAATCAGTTGTGATTTTAATTCCATCAGTTGTATCAGAGTTTGGAAATTCTTGTTTTAATGATTGGATTAGTTTTTTAGAATCTTCTTGGGAACATGTGACTTTATCTTTTGTAGTAAAAGAGGGCAGAAGACTAGAGATTTCTTCTGATAGTTTTTTTCCAGATGTGGCCAATAATTCCAGCATTAAAGCCAGAGTCATACAACCGTCTCTTACCTGATTATGTTTGCCATACATGAACCCGCCATTTTCTTCAAAACCAATCAATGCGTTTGTTGGAACCATTTTTCTTGATACCTCTACGCTTCCTACTTTGGTGCGTATCACTTGAGAATTAAATTCATTTGCAACCAGTTCTATGTTAGAGCCAGAATTTAAACAAGTAACAACTAACGAGTTGGGATTTTTTTGTAAAATAAATTTTGTAAGTACCAGTGCAGACTTGTCACCACTAAGTATCTCTCCTTTATCATCACAGAAAATACTACGGTCACCATCACCGTCAAATGCAATTCCAAGATCTGCGTTATTTTGTAAAACGGTTTTGGAAAGCTCTGATAGATTTTGTGGAGTTGGCTCTGAACCTCTTCCTGGAAACAAGCCATCAATTTTTTCATTAATCAAAAATGTTTTGATTCCAAGTGATTGACAAAATATAGGTGCAGTTACTGCCTGTGCACCATTTCCCAAATCCAAAACAACTTTGAGATTTTTTGATTTTATTTTATGTGAGTCTATCTGAGAAGTTATCCCATCAACATAAACATTGATTGCCCTGTCTTCTTTTTCTGTAGTTCCCCACTTTGAAGGATTTTTTATCCAAGTTTTATTTAGAAAAATATCTTCAATTATCAATTCATCCTCGCGTGAAATTTCTACACCGTCTTTTGCAGCTGGCTTGATTCCATTGTATTGTGGTGGATTGTGTGATGCTGTGATCATTATTCCACCAGAGTAACCAAGTTTTTTTACAGCATACTCAAGACATGGTGTAGGTACTAGTCCTGCATTATTGCAATCTAGTCCAGCATAATTTAGTGCAGAACATACAACTTTGGCAATGATTACACTTGATTCTCTTCCATCATATCCAACTAGTATCGGTCCTTTTGCAAAGTATGTTGCAATTGCTAATGTCATATCATGAACAAATTCTAATGTAAAGTCTTCAGAAAAGACTCCACGAATTCCATTTGTTCCAAAAAATTTTGCCACAATGTAGTTCAATAATAGATAAATTTGTGTTTAATGGCAAGTCCGATGCGGGAGTCGCCCAGCCTGGTCAAAGGCGTAGGGCTTAGGACCCTATCTCTTAGGAGTTCGTGGGTTCAAATCCCACCTCCCGCATTAATTGTAAGGGGATATAGATAGAGGGTCAGATTTTGCACTAATTCCTTCTAGAAATAATCTATGCTGCTACATTATCCATTAGTCTAGTACAGACTGTTCATAATTCTATAACGTAATAGTATCTATTACAATTTATCAAGTATCTGTACTCAATTTTTCCTTTATTTTTAATAGTTTTTTGATAATTTTATCATGGGGGGCATCTTTATCCATACTTACTAATAATATGACATTTCCCTTCAGTTGCATTGTTACTCTTTTAATCAACTTGTATTCAGCCATGGCATAAAGTGGCATTCCAAATTTTGCTGCAAATACTCTTCTCGATTGCCAACGCATAAGGGCATGAGTGGCAGATTTTACATTTTCAGAAGTATTAAGAAGAGAGTACAAGCCAGTACGTTTTCTAAATGTAATTTTCTCTCCATCTAATATTCCAACATATCTTATGCTCGGATCCACTCTTAACAATACTTCACAAATTTCATCATATGAAATCATTTCTGTTGATTAATCGGTGTATTGTAAAAACATGTTATATGAAAATATCTTCAACTCCTTTCTTTTATTGAGTTATACTTTATCAATTTTAAAGGAGACACTTTGATCTGTGAGTTCTTGTTTATGTATCCTGAATTTAAATTCATTTAAAATTGCATTTATGACAGTTACAAGATATTGTGAAAACACATTTCCAAGCTCATGCTGAATTACATACTTGTCTGTATTATCATCATCTTTGATGTGTCTAAATGGAATGTGAGATGCTGCCAACCACGAATCAAGGGATTTTATGAAAGTATCCACAGTAAGTTCGCCATACATGTAGACTGTTGCATCTTTCATTGCACCTCGACAAACTGTCACTGCGATAGTTGTCATCTCTTTCTCTGGAACATGGGAAAGAATTGCTCTCAAAAACGGTTTTGTTAAAAATACAAATCCTATATCTTCTGCAAATCTGTCCCAACTAACATGTTTTGTAATAATTTGTCCAATAAGCGTGTTTAATGTCATGCTTTTCATCTCGCTTTCTATTTCTAGTTTATTTTTGGTATCTGCATCAACTCTTACGGAAATGATCGCAGATTTTTTCATGCAAAATTAATACATGTCTACTATTTAACAATGTATACTTGTATACTTATTTCATTCATGTTAAAATACCAATATTAGCCTACAATGGTGTATGCGAACAATAAAATTAATTAAAATTAAAGAGAAGCATATGCTAACAATTCCTGATGCAATAGCAAAATTATATTCTTTGGAAGATGGACAAGTGTTCAATTTAGAAGTTAAAGAAAGCGATAAGGATCATAAACTCATATTTTTAACATATGCATCATCACTAAAATA
>SCUP01000059.1 GCA_004297665.1 Nitrosarchaeum sp.
CATTTGCTAAGTCGGCAGTTATTTGCACCTGTTGATCAACGCTAACAGTGCTTAAGCTGTTACCGAATGCGTCAACTGTTCTCAAGTTAGCAGCTGGTGCTCTCTCGAGAGGTGGTACAACAGTACCGATTAGTGAAGTGGCAGAGATATCAAGTTCATCTGCTGTTGTGTATGGATTAGGTAGTGTATTGTCCTGATATTCTGCAGTGACAGTGTCACCTTCTGCGACTCTGAGTCTGTGACCAGATGATTCATCGGTAGTTGTGAAGAACACAGTACCTTCGAATATTCCGGTTGCCTCATTAGTCTCAGTTACAGTCAGATCAATACCTCCGGCGTCGGAGTCAGACCATGTGTCGACGTTGAAGTTGTCAACAGCTTCTGGTTTTAAGTTCATGTCTGGATCAATTACTCTTACAACACCTGTTCCGCTTGCTGGATAGCTTGCTTCAAGCCACTGAACTTCACCAATATTCCATCTGATTAATGCTGAACCGACAATTGTTTCATCCTCTGAGAATTCAAAGGAGACAGTTAGTCCGTCATCATCATCAGCTTGTAGGTAACCATCAGTTGGACCGGTTGCGGTGCCACCTGTTGCGGTTCCTGTTACTGGGTTTGTATCATAACCGTTAGTTGCAGTACCAGTTGAAGTACTTCCATCAGCATCATGTGAGAAGCCGGTAAGAATTATTTCACCAGTAAAGATACCAGTATCAACACCTGTTTCAACAAGCTTGTAGTTCTTCATATTGTGACCTCTGGTTGCGACCTTTATTGGGTCTTTAGCAGTGTCACCTATTTGATCAACTAAGTTGCTGTCTTGGTTATGATCTGGTGCTACGATTGTTATGTATACTTTGTCAGTCCATGTGTAAACTTTTTGGTCAAGCTCTACAGTTGCACCAAAGTTTGATGTGAAAATGGTCAAATTGACATCTTCAGATTCTCCTCCAACATAATCACTTCCGGATGGTCCCCAATCAGTATATTCGAGAACGATTTCTTCACCTCTTTCAAGGTTATCGTTTCCGATTGCACTAGGAATTTCGATTACAATCTGGAAGATTCCAGTATTGTCACCTGTTTCCCTAAAGTCTGTTGGTTCTGGATCGAATATGCCACCATTGCTGGTGTCACTTCCTCCTTGGTCACCCATTGTTTTTGTACCTGCATCAGAGTCCCACTCGATTAAATCGAGGTCATAGGTCTCTGCTGAGTCGTTGTCGAGATCAAGGTCTGGTTCAATTAGTGTCAAGATCATGTCGCCACCGATAATGTATACAGATTTGTCTGATTGCAACACACCGTTTCTAAGGTCAAATGTTGCAGAGTCAGTAACTGTATTTGAATCACCGGATGCGTCAGTTGGATCTGTATATTCTACAGTGATAATATCACCTTGTATGATACAGAATCCAGTTGCACCTGTTGTTCCAGTAAATGTTGTACTGAATCTATCTGTTACAGTTGTACCTGCACCATCTAGATTAGTATAGACACTTGTAGTTGGACACAATGATGATGCTGGACCATCAGTGTATCTAACTGGTAAGTCAAACTCGAAGATTCCTGAATCTGGGGAAATTTCTGTAATTGGTCCAAGTTCTCTAGTTGCACTAGTGACTGTTCCATTAGTAGAAATTGTTCCAGCTACTGCATTAGCAGCACCTGCAGTTGCAAGTGCTAGTGATGCGGATCCTCTGCTGACTGTTACTTTTACTGGACCGTGGTTTGCTACTGGTCCACTTGTTGCGATCTTGTCTTCACCTGCTGCAGAGGTATCAAAGTCTGGATCACTGACTCGTACATGTACGGTCAAATCACCTTTGTTGAGTATCTCTGAAGTAGCGCTGATGTCTCCTGTCAATCCAGTTGCATGTATTGGGAATAGAGAGTGGTTTCTTGGTGTAGTTGCAGCGTTTGTACCGCTGTCAGTTAATGTACCAAATGGTACTGGGTAGACAGTTCTATCAAAGCTTACTGAACCAGTATTGGCTCGTACACCTGCTGAATCGCCTACTTCGACGATTTCACCAGATGCATCTCTGTAATCAAGATAGTTAACTTCTATGTCAGTACCGGTTACACTAGTGTAAACACCACCACTGCCGGCTGCGCCGACACCACTTCTAGCACAATATTTGTCTGGAATTTGGAAGTCACCGTTGAATAAACCTGAACCTGTAGATGATTCAATAAGTGTGAAGCCGGTTGCAAATAATCCATTATCAGCACCTGGCTGAGTTGAATCACTTGGACAACTAACTGCAAAATTCTTATTGTTAGTGAATGTTTTTGTTCCATTCACCCATCTTTCATCATCAAAGGTAATGTCAAGTAGTCTACCTAGGGAACCAAAGGAGAAAGATGTTGCACTTGTTCCTGTGGCTGTTGGAAGACCAGATTTACCTACTGCATCAGATGTTGTTTCACTATTTAATGGTGAAACAGTTGTGTAAATATCAATTAAATCAGTGTCAACGTTTAGGTCAGCATCTGCTAATGTGACAGTTACAGTATCTGCTACTTTGTAGGATTGTTTATCTAATGAGACAACACCTGAATGAGTTCCTGCATCTTCTTGGTCAGCGACTTGTGTTCTAACACCGTCTGCTCCCAAGTCCAAATAGTTTGCTCTTGGTGCATCCTCATCATCAAGATCGTCCATAACGACAAAAGTTGCCTGATTGTCGATTGGGCGAAGTCCTGTGTATGTGGATGGAGTAAGAATATTGAGTTGGTTGATCATGGTGTACTCTAGTGTACCTGCAAAGGTACTAGTGTTATCACCTGTTTCTTCTAACTCAAGTCGGACTATTTGGTTGCCGATTCTCTCATTTGCTGTTTGTCCATCATCGACAAAACCGAATGTGAAAAAGTCAACAGCTATTGGTTTAACCGTTACAGTTTGGCTATCTCCAGCAAGAATGTTATTGTTTCCTGTGGTGGATGCCTTTTTAATGATTAATCCTATACGAGAACCATCTGGGATTCCAAACAATGCTTGTGCAATTTCATTAGCAGTACCTGTTGCGCCTGACTGTGTTACATTCAAGTTAATCAAACCTTGGGTTGTTGTAGTATTGTACAATGAAACCATGCCTAATTTACCAAATGTTACAGAAGCTGCTTGAGTACTGTTAATGATCGAGGTTGTACGACCATCTTGTCTATAGACTAGACCAATTTCGGTTGATCCTGTTGTGTTTAAGGATCTAATATCGAAATTAAGTAAGTTTATTCCATAGAAATTATCTGATGATGGTTTAGTACCATTGTTAATGGATTCTCTGAGTTGTTTTGCATCTGTATTCAAATCAATAATAATTGCATTTCTTATGGAACTATCTTTAGTATTGTTTCCAAGAAGTAATCTATCACTGAACTTTTGGACTGGGGAGAACATGTTCTTTACAACTGTTGTTGCTCCGATTTGTTTGACTCCAGCCCATGTAGAGTTACTAGTGATTCCGGCTGTATCTATCTGCAATAGAACTGCGTGGGTAGAGTTACCCAAGCTTCCAGTTGAGACAGCAGCGGAGTCAGTAATTGAATTGATTTGTGTATCAAATGCATCTTCACCTAGAGTGAATGGATCACCTGTTACGAGTGATGGGATGACATCCGTAGTGTATACGTTTATGTCTAAATCTTCATCACTTCGTGAGTTACGGTTGGCGTCACCGTCAACCAAAGTTATTGGGATCTCTTCACCAGAATTCCACTCGTCGTCAGTTGGTGCAATATTGATCGTTGCAAAGTCAAATCCTACCAATATTGTTACTGGTACTGTTTGAACATATGCAATTGATGCGGATGTTCCTCTTTTTGCATTATCAGTGATTTTCAATGATGAAATATCTGATTCATCATATGTACCAAATATACCAGAATTTGGTAATGATTCAGTAAATGTTACTGGAACTGAGTTTCTTGTCAGTTTTCCACCATTTGTTGCTGCTGCAACAACGCTGGAGCCTGCAGTAACTGCTGAATCACCATTATCTTGTATTTTAAGAACATAAGTACCACTGCTTTGTGCATCTGGGTTAACAGATACAAGACAGTTTTCCTCAAACATCATAGACTGTAATGTTGTCTTTGATAATAGTGGAGTTGCACTTGTTGCAGTACCGCTGTCTCCAGCGCTACCACCGTTTTCATTGAATACTTGATAGTATGAACCAAATGTTGATGTATTTGTTGTGTTTGCTGAGAATGTCCAAGAGTCTTCATCCGTTGGATCAATGTTTAACCATAAATCAGTAATTGTTGCGTGTACCTCAGAACCTTGTGTATATTTTGCTCTATCAGCTGATATGCTTGCAAATTGGTCAACAGTATCAAATGTTAGTGTAGTTGTTTGAGCTCCACCACCTTTGTTGTATTGAACTATTGCATTACCACCTACTGAAAGAGTATATAGTTGGACAAATGGCCATAGACCTTCGTCTTTCAACTTGATCTGACCAAGAGAAACGCTAGTACCTGATTGGGTACCTGCTGCGGTTCCGGATAGTGCCTTTGCTTCTCTGACTACGTCTGAAACTCTACCTTCGACTCCACTTACTCCTGTATTAAGAGTATGAGTAGAGTTGGCATTGATTACACCTGCTGCTTGGCCGTTAAAAGATGTGCTACAATCTGTGATTGTTGCTGTTCCGTTAACACCAAAGTTTGCACCTGTAGTTCTGATTGGAACTGCTACACCTACAGTATCAGTGAATAATGCGGTTGCATCATTTGATAACTGGAGTGATGCACTTGAACAAAATTGTCCAAAGTCCAATCCTCTACCTGCACTTGTTACAGTTGAATCGGCTGTTTGAGCCATAGTCTTGTCTGCAAAGTAACCATACCAGTTACCATCAGTAGCTTGAGCCATTCTGAGCTTTTTGCCATTGACAGTTACATCTGGTTCACCTTTTGCCTTGTCGGTATCTTTGATATCGCTATCAATTACGACGACCTCAATTACTTGAGGTCCTGACATGTAGTTGTTAAACTGTGAGTTTTCTGCGGAGACAAATAAGTTAGCGTTGGCTGCATGTGCTACTGGCATCATAGATGGAGCAACAAATGTGAAACCACCTGCTAACATTATTGTCATTAATGTAAGACTAGTTATTTTACGTCCTATTTCGTTATTCATGTTATTGGTTTTTTTTAATAAAATTTGTATATAAGGCTAATGGACGAATTGTCCACAATTAGACAATTTTTTGAGATTTTTTTATCATAATATCAAATTTTATAGAAATATTAGATATTGCCAACATAAAAATTATACTTTTACCTTTATTCTATATTATGATCGTTACATTTTCTATCTTTTTATTATAATTTATGAAATTTTTATAGACTAGTTTTTGCAATTTCTCTACCAATCAGAGATTTGTATAACAATATAGCATCATTTTCATCTTTTGAACCTACTATAACAGCAGAACCTTTTTTCATAAAATTAACAGAAAGATCATTTGTCCTCATTGACAATCCCAAGTCACCAAGATTTTCTACAATGAATCCATGCTTTTTTGCAATAACAGTAACTTTGTTTGCATCAATATCAAATGTCTCGGTAGGAGTAATAGAGTAAGTTCTCTTTCCACGATTTCTTCCACATAGTTCTTCTAAGATTAGTTCTTGCTTTGGCACAGCTGCAATTTTTCCTGTTCCACAAATTGGGCATTCTTCAGCTCTAAATGTTCTAGTGCTAGTAAAGTCAAGATTTTCTAAATCAATGTGGAGAATTCTTTGGGATAAGCTTGGTTTTTTTCCAATAATAATTTTGATAGCTTCGGATACTTCAATTCCTCCTACAATAGAAAGTATTGATGGATGAACTCCTTCAATACTGCAAGTTGGCATTGTATCTTCGTTTAGCTCAGGAAACATGCAGTAGTAACATGCAGATTCTTTTGGTAGAATTGTAAATGTTTGTCCTGATACTCCAACTGCAGCACCAGTAACAAATGGAATTCCAAATTTCACACATGCTTTGTTTAGTGCATATCGTGCATTGACACTATCAAGTGCATCAATTACAACATCGCATCCTTCAACTACTTCAAGTGCAGTATAATCATTTACTGAAATAGCCAATGCTTCTATCTTACAGTCGAGATTTAGTTTTTGTAATTTTTTTGCAGCAACTTCTACTTTTACTTGACCAATATCTGATTCATCAAACATTGTTTGACGGTGCAAATTAGATAGTTCTATTACGTCTCTATCAACAATTCGCAAAGTACCAACACCCATTGCAGCTAGTCTTGATGTAATTGGATTTCCTAATCCACCTACACCTACAACACAGATTTTTGCATTTTTTAGTTTTAATTGTCCTTGATAACCAATTTCTTCAAGCATAACTTGTCTTGAAAATCTATCTAGTTCTTTTGCAGACAGTTCAGAACCTCCAGCTACTGCAGGTAAAATATACACTTCATCTCCATTATTTAGAGTAGTGTTCATCCCATCAGAAAATTTTGCATTTTTTCCATTAATGTAAATATTAATCAAAGAGCGAGGGGTTCCATCGCCTTCTAAAACTCGTCTCTTAAAGTCATCACCCATAATTTCAGATATTTTTGCAAATGCGCTAGTTAGAGAATCAGCAGAGATCTCTGTTTTTTTTTCTCCACCACCCTGATTTAGTACTGATGGAATTGTAAATGTAATATTTGCCATTTTAATTTACTACCGCCGATATTTCTTTGATATTTGCCTTCATTACTTTTGGTTTTTGTAAAACTTCCATTATTGCTTCAGTTGCTTTTAGTCCATTTCCAGTAACGTAGCACACTACAGAGTCATTTTTGTCAATTTTTCCCTGTTCAATCATCTTTTGAAGTACAGCTATAGAGACACCACCAGCTGGTTCTGTAAATATTCCTTCAGTTCTGGCCAAAAGCAATATTGCATCTAAAATTTCTTTATTATTGCATTCCTCTGCAAATCCATTATATTGTGCTAATCGTTTTAGTACATACCTACCATCTCCAGGGTCACCTATTGCCAAACTCTTTGCAATGGTATCAGGATGCTCCACTGGAATCACTTCTTTGCTGTTTTTCTTAAATGCATCAACTATAGGGGCGCATCCATGTGGTTGTGCTGCTATCATGTGCATATTTGAAACATTATTTAGTAGTGAAACTGTTTGTAACTCTTCAAAGCCTTTACATATTGCATTTAGCATTGCACCACTTCCTACAGGAACTATGAGTTGATCAGGAACTTGCCAGTCAAGTTGTTCTGCAACTTCATATGCAAGTGTTTTGGAGCCTTCTACATAGTGAGAACGCATGTTAATATTTACAATTCCAATTCCTTTACTATCACCAATTTGGGCAGCTATCCTATTTGCGTCATCATATGTTCCATCCACTGCAATGTAATTTGCGCCATAGGATAATGCCTGTGCAATTTTTGCCATCTCTATATTACTTGGTGCAAATACATGACAGGGAAATCCAGCTTTAGCTGCATGTGCTGCAGTTGCTGATGCTAAATTACCAGTAGAGGCACAACCAACAGAGGACAATCCAAATTCCTTTGCCTTTGATATTGCAACGCCGGCAGGTCTATCTTTAAATGAAAATGTAGGGTTTACAGAATCATTTTTTATGTAAAGATTGTTTAATCCTAGTTTTTTTCCAAGATTATCAGCTTTGATAAGAGGTGTCATTCCTGCGCCAATACTGACAATATTGGATTTGTTTTCTATTGGTAATAATTCAAAATATCTCCAATAGGTATGTTCACGATTTGTAAATGTATTTTTGGTAATTGTTGGAAAATCATATTTTACATCAAGTGGTCCAAAACAGTCATCGCAGATATACTTGAAAGCAGTATCATATTCTTTTTTGCATTCCCTGCATTGTAATGATGTTCTAGCCAAGATTAGTTTCTCCTTTCAGACTATACATAAAAAATCCTAATATCAAGTTAAGTGTTGCTTAACTTTACTGACTAAAAAATATAATGAAAATTTACCTATATTTATAAAAAAATTTGCAGAGGCATATGGTTTGTAGAAAAAATCTGTGTTTTGATGCTTTTCTAATTATGAGGAAGGTTTTTAGATATTTTTAGAAAATAAAATGTATGAAAAAAGGATCTATAGTAGGTATCATAGTTGGAGTAAGTGTTTTTGCAATTATTTTAGCTATAATTTTGATATCCAATCCAAAATCAAATGTAATAGAAGTTGAAGATACATTAGATAAGGAAGTAAAACCAGAAACTGAGATTCCAGAGATTCAAAAAAAACTAGACGAAATTGAAAAAATTAATTTGGAAAATGAATATTCACCAAAAGAAAGAGAGTGGCAGACTTCAGGACCGTTTCAAATTGATCGAAAACAATATGCTATAGGTGAAAAGATTTTTCTAGTAATTGGTGGATTAAATATAAACGAAAAAGGCCAGATTACAGTTATGAGACCACTAAATGCTACACATTACTCGGTATATTTGACCATTCCATTTGATGGAGATGCAAAACCAGAATTCAATTACTATCTAGAACCTAAAATGGCTAAAGATTCAGGTATATGTTCAGTTAATGATATAATTGGGAAGTGGGTAATGATTTTCAGAGGAACAGATTATCCAAATCTCTATTTTGAAATAACAGATGATGTTGTTCCAGGAACAGATATCGAACCTGTCTGTTAATTATTTTTCTAAATTATTGTGAAAACAAACTTTTTCACCAGTATGACAAGCTGGTCCTGATGGTTCTACAAGATAAATAATTGCATCTGAATCACAGTCAACAAGGATTTCTTTTACTTTTTGTGTATTACCTGACTCTTCGCCTTTCATCCAAAGTTTATTTCTAGAACGACTCCAAAACCAAGAGTTACCAGTTTTTTTAGTCAGCTCAAGTGATTCTTTGTTAGAGTAAGCTAGAGTCAACACATCTTTTGTATTTGAATCTTGAACAATTACTGGAACTAGTCCATCACTTTTTGCAAAATCAATATCATCAATTGATTTTTTCATTACTTTAAATCATAAAGTATTGCTTATAATCTTACAGGGATTTGTTTGTCTTTAAGATACATCTTTACTCCATTTACACCATGAGTTTGATAGTGAAATATAGAAGCTGCCAAAGCAGCATCAGCATTTGATTTTTGAAAAACATCCACCATGTCATCTGGTTTACCACATCCACCAGATGCAATAACTGGAATTGATACAGAGTTGACAATTTCTCTAGTTAACAAAATATCATATCCATCTTTTGTGCCATCTTTATCAATGCTAGTGAGAAGTATTTCTCCAGCACCAAGTTTTTCAGCTTTTTTTGCCCATTCAATTACATCAATTCCAGTTGCTTCTTTTCCACCATAAATGAAAACTTCAAACCAGAATTGTTTTTCATTCTCAGAAAAGACATTTTTATTTTTTTGAATATCAAAATTTCTTTTAGCATCAATTGCAACCACAATACATTGCCTTCCAAATAATTCCATCAATTCAGTAATTATTAGAGGATTTTTTATTGCACCTGTATTGATTCCTACTTTATCAGCACCATTAAGTAAAATATTTCTTGCATCTTCCAACGACTTTACACCACCTCCAACTGTAAATGGAATATCAATTACTGTTGCAACTTTTCTAACCAAATCCTTAATTGTTTTTCTTTGTTCATCAGATGCAGTAATATCTAAAAAAACAAGTTCATCTGCACCTTCATTACTGTATTTTTCAGCCAACTCTACAGGATCTCCTGCATCTTTGATTGATTCAAAATGCAGACCCTTTACTACTCGACCATTTTTTACATCAAGGCATGGAATGATTCTTTTTGTAAGAGTCATGCTAATTTTGCCTCCTGAATTGAAATTTTATTCTCATAAAGTGCCTTGCCAAGTATTACTCCAAATGCATTTTTTTGCTTTACATCTTGAA
>SCUP01000060.1 GCA_004297665.1 Nitrosarchaeum sp.
TTGTTATCTTTAATTATAATTAATGGGCGTAAAACACGTCCTGCATTACAATTAACATAGAGTCTTTTTGTTGAGCCTTCAATTTCTGATTTATGAAATGAAATTCCAACATGAGGATGAATCTTGGAGTTTCTTCTTAGTTCTCTAAGAGATTCTGCTAGTTGAGAACCATCTTTGTAATATCCAATTAATCTACCATCAACAAATATTCTAGCCCCATCTTTTTTTACATCTTCTTTTGCATCAAAGAAATGAATTGTTCCAAGATCATAGAGTTTCTCAACAATTTCTTCTGAGGGAACATTTACAGAGATAATTCCAGAAAGGGCTAGATTCTTTACAAGACCACAGTTAGAGCCTTCAGGGGTTTCACTTGGGCATATTCTTCCAAAATGTGTAGCGTGTAAATCTCTTGCCTCAAAGTTTGGCTGAGTCCTACTAAGAGGGGATTGTATTCTTCTAAGATGACTAATAGTAGAAAGATAATTTGTTCTATCAAGTAATTGAGTTACACCAACACGACCTCTACCCCAGTTTCCTGTTGCAATAGCGTTGTTTAATTTATCAGTGATAATTCCAGGACGAATTGCCGCGGCAACTGCATTTATACCTCTTTTCTGACCAGATCTTTCTAATTGGTATTTCATGTCTCGAACCAAATTTCTAAAAGCAGTTCTGAAAAGATCAGCTAACATTTGTCCTGCAAATTTAATCACTTTGTTTCCATAGTGATCTTTATCATCAGGCGAAATCCAACCTAGTTTAAGCTCTAATAATTTACATGCAGCTTCGCCAAGAAACTGAGCCTTTTCCTTTCTGTTTTCAGGATGTTTGCCCAAGTGTGGCAACAATCCCCAATCCAAAAGTGTCTCTGCACGTTTAATTTGGAACTCCTCTAACATTCCAGGTGCGATTCTTTTACTGATGTAAACAATTGCATCTTTTGCTGTAGGGACATCACCTGCTTTTTCAAATGAACCTTCTAGTTCATTTTGAATTTCATCTACAAGTGAAACCGCTGCTGCAATCTCCCTATCAGATTCTAATCCAAGTGCTCTTGTTAGAGTAACAACTGGGATATCAACAGGAGAGCCAGGAATTCGTGCAACGATTAAACCATCATTTTTCATAACTAGCTCTAGTTTTGCACGATAACCAACAATAGAAGAATAAACTTTAGCTTTGAAAACAGTATTTCCACCAACACTTTCTCTATCAACAATTATTTTGTTGTATGAAAGATCTTCTAGTCCCACAATAACTCTCTCAGAACCATTTATGATAAAATAACCGCCAGGATCATTTGGATCCTCTCCATGTTCGACAAGTTTTTGAGTTGAAAAATTATGCAAAATGCAAGCATTTGATTTTGCCATTACTGGTACATCACCAATATGTACAAACCTAGATTCTAAGATTTTACCATCTTCTACAACACTTGCCTCCATCATAACAGGTGCAGAATAAGAAACGTTTCTGAGTCTAGCTTCAGCTGGAGTAATATGAGTAATAGAACCATCAAGTTCCATCATTCGTGGTTGTTGAAGCTTGACTTTGCCTAATTGAATTTTGTAAGGATATTCTGCATTTTCAATTTCAATTTGTCCGACTTCATTGATAATACTTTGAAGACCCCTCTCTAGAAATTCATCAAATGAGTTAAGGTGTTGACGTGCAATACCTTCACGTTTTAATATATCTTGGATTACTGGCCAGCGTTTAACTGAAGGATCTGCCATCTAAACTTCCACCACATATCTATAGTAAAGACTCTCACCGGCAGTTGGGCTTTTTCTTGTGATTTTTATCATATCGCCTGGTTTAACACCTAGTCCCAATATTGCAGGATCATTTACAAAAATTAACGGTAATTCAGTAGGTTTACAATTATATTTTTTTAAAACTTCTTCAGCTTCTTGTTTTGAAATGATTTCATGTTTTGGTACATAGATATGATCAGGTACAAGAACTTGATTTTTTTTAGTTGCCATTTACAAAACCTCCATGACGAACATTAAATGTAACAGCAAAGAATACACACAAACTGTCAAAAACTCACGCTCAGGTTAATATATATCTAATCTGAAATTCGGCAAAAACCAGTCTTTTTTCTTTTTAGTCAACAATATTTTTCACAACCTTAAATAGGATAAATTTGAGCGTAAAAATGATGAATACTCATCTATCGGTGTTTGCCTTATCTGCAATTATTATTGCAAGTATTGGAATAGCACCAGCATTTGGACAAATAGCGGATTCAATCGTTGTTACTACAGACAAGCCATCATACGAAGATGGTGATAAAGTCTTAGTAACTGGAGAAGTAAGAGAACTTCTTTCAGGATATCCCATTAGTCTCATAGTAACAGCACCAAATGGCAATAAAGTAACATTTGCCCAATTGGACGTTGGCCCAGACAAAAAATTCAGTCATGAATTTACTGTTGGTGGACCACTTATGAGATCTGAAGGAACATATACGATTGCAGTACTCTATGGAACCGAATCTCGAACAGCTGAAACCACATTCACATTTGGCGGATCAACAGCAACACCAGGTGGAGGAACAAAAATAAAAGTTGAAGGTACTGACTTTACGGTCAACTACAAGATAACTGGCGGTAAGCTTGTTAGCATTACTCCTGATGTAGATGCACACTCCCTGACAATAGCAATAACTGCAAGTCAGGATGGGTCACTTGAAATCACATTGCCAAGAGCTTTGATTGATGCAAAGATGGGTGATCAAGATGATACATTCTTTGTCTTAGTAGACGGAGAAGAAGTCGACTTTGAGGAAACAACAACATCTACAGATAGAACACTGACAATACAATTCCCAGCAGGTGCTGAGGAAATCGAGATAATTGGTACTTTCGTAGTCCCAGAATTTGGTACAATCGCAGTTATGATTCTAGCAGTAGCAATTATATCAATAATTGCAGTATCTGCAAAATCAAGACTAAGCATTATGCCAAGATACTAAATTCATCTTTTTTTCTCTTTTTAATATTCTGTGTAATTTAGGAAACTGGAACATTTTTGATTAAAGTAATCCAGAATACCAACTTATCTGAATAATGAATTTCTTACAGAGCAATACTATTACTTTATACCAATTCTTTTTGCAATAGCGTTTGTAGGCTCATTCATAGGTCGTAAGTTAGTGAATAGAATCGAGCAAGGAAAATTCAAAAAAATGGTATTGATTGCAGTGATATTGGCAAGTATCAAATTCATAGTTGATGGAATAACCTTTTTCCAAACTTAATAGTGATTACCAATCGAAAGGGAATAGAGAAAACATTGATAGTTTGGAATAGATCTAGAAAGTAAACAAGGAAAAGATCCTAGATCAAGTCCTTCAGATTACACAGAATCCTTTTTAAAAATATATATAAATACCAAGTAACCGTTTCCAAATTAGAATGAGTTTTAGACGTTCAACAACATCAGTGACATTAGCCCTAATAGCATTGTCAATAATTTCAATAACTTCAATTCAACAGAATGCTTTTGCTCAAGA
>SCUP01000061.1 GCA_004297665.1 Nitrosarchaeum sp.
ATGTCATTAATTTTATCAACGTCTTCTGCAGTTTCTATTCCTTTTTTTGTAAGTTGATATTTTCCATCCTTGGTTTCTTCAATTAGACCTTCATCAAGTAATCTTCCCAATAATGGGTAGATCAAACCAGGTGAAGGTTTCCATATGCCGTTACTTTGCTCAACTGCATAATCTATGATCTCTTTTCCACTATGTGCTTTCTTTTTTAGTAGTTCTAAGATGAAATATCTTGAAAACCCCCTTGGTATTGAACTTCCAACTCTCTGAAACCACTCTGAAATCATAACTACTAATATCGCTAGCGATATATAATAATTTTTTCCAATTATCAGCCTCATTACTACATATTTAACCCGCTTTCTATGCAGTCAGTCTGACAAATGGTCGAATCTATCGAATTTGATTTGATAATATGTGGTTCTGGATTGGCTGGCCTAAGAGCTGCAATAGAGGCTGCTAGAAAGAATCCAAAAATCAAGATTGGTATAGTTTCAAAACTTCAAGTTATGCGTTCACATTCTGTATCTGCAGAAGGTGGAACAGCTGCTGTTCTTTTTGAAGATGAAGGTGATAGCATTGAATCTCATATTTATGATACTGTGAAAGGAAGCGATTTTCTTGCAGACCAAGATGTTGCTGAAAGACTTTGTGTGGATATGCCAAAAGAAATTTACCAAATGGATCATTGGGGAATGCCTTGGTCTAGAAGAAAGGATGGAAAAATAGGTCAAAGAAATTTTGGAGGTTATAGTTTTCCAAGGGCAACTTATGCATCTGATAAAGTAGGTTTCTTTTTAATGCAAACTTTGTATGACACTTGTCAAAAATATGAAAATATAGAATATCTCAATGAATGGTTTGCAACATCTATTATTCATGACGGAAGACGATTTATGGGAATTACCGCAATTGAACTTTCATCTGGAAATTTTTATTCCATTAAAGGAAAGGCTCTGATTATTGCAACTGGTGGAGCTGGAAGACTGTATAGTTTTTCAACTTATGCATTATCTTCAACTCCTGATGGTTTGGATATGGCACTACGTGCAGGTATGGCACTAAAAGATATGGAATTTGTACAATTTCATCCAACTGGAATTTTGCCTTCTGGAATATTGATCACTGAAGGTGCTAGAGGAGAAGGAGGTTATCTTCTAAATAACAAAGGTGAGAGATTTATGAAAAAATATGCCGCTGAAAAAATGGAGCTAGCTCCACGTGATATTGTTTCAAGATCCATGATGACAGAAATGAGTGAAGGTCGTGGATTTCAACATGAAACAGGTGTTGATTGTATGAAACTTGATCTAAGACATCTTGGTGATGAAAAAATTAAAGAAAAATTAGGAGGCATTCGAGAAATTTCTATTAAATTTTCTGGACTAGATCCTGCTCAAGAACTTTTGGATGTAAGACCAGTGGCACATTACATGATGGGTGGCATTCATACTAATGTTGATGGAGCCACAGAACTACAAGGTGTCTGGGCTGCAGGTGAAGCCGCATGTAATAGTGTTCATGGCTCAAATCGACTAGGTGCAAATTCCACCTCTGAGTGTCTAGTTTGGGGAAAAATTACTGGTAATTTGGCAGTTGACTATATTGAAAAAGATATTTTGCCAACTCCTTGGCCACATCATTTAGTTGCAGTAGAGGAAAAGAGAATTTACGATGGAATTTTCCGAGGTAATGGCGATGCTAATCCATATGAAATTAGACAACAACTAACTGATACCATGAATGATAAAGCATATGTTTTTAGAAATGAAAAAAATATGGTTGAAGGACTAAAGAAAATTCGTCAACTAAAAGTGCAAACTTGGAAACATGTTGATGACCAAGCAAAAGAATACAATACCAACTTTTCAAATGTAATGGAACTTGATTCAATGTTTAGAGTTGCAGAAATAGTTTTGCTTGGAGCTATTAACAGAAAAGAATCAAGAGGTGCACATGCAAGAACCGATTACCCAAAACGTGACGATGCACACTTTTTACATCATACTTTGGCATACTATGATCCAAAAGAACCTATAATGAAAACACATCCTGTTACAATTACCAAATACCAACCAGTGGAGAGGAAATACTAGAGATGGCAAACCAAAATGAAAACAAAGAAGGTATTGGCGGAATGATTAATCCTAGAAGATATGGAATTGAAAGAGTTGCATATTTGTTAATGCGATTAAGTGGATTGGGACTGTTGGCATATTTTATAGGTCACATTTACGAAACAAGTTCAATTTTAAAAGGTCAAGTTGGATGGAATGAATTTCTTGCAATAACACAAACTAATGCAGGTCATGCTATTTTGGCTATAGTAATTGCAATGTGTGTTTTTCATACTGTCAATGGAATTAGAGTTATGCTTGGACATGGTGGAGTTGGCGTAGGAAAACCTGCAAGACCTGATTATCCATATATCCCAGCATCCCAAAATATTAAGCACAAAATGGGTATCTATTCTGCCATAATACTTGCTGCAATTGCAATGATGTACGGACTAGCGGTAATGTTTGGTGAATAAAATGAGAGAAAGCATTATCATGAAAATACACTATGGAACTGCCTTAGCTGCTATAGCACTTGTAGCAGTTCATATTTTGATGCGTCTTACACAAGGATTTGCAGA
>SCUP01000062.1 GCA_004297665.1 Nitrosarchaeum sp.
TCTAGCTGCCAGCCATTTTATCCAACTTGGATTCTTTCAGCATACATCGCAGCATCTATTGCAAAAAGTTTTGACTATAAAGAATTAGTAGACATTGGCTCTGGAGATGGCAGAATTGCATACTGTGCAAAAATTTTAGATTTACAAGCAACAAGCATTGAAATTGATGATGTGTTGGTGGAATTACAAAATAGCATTTTAGCTGCAACAAAAGTCAATTTTAATCCTATTTGTACAGATGCAATTGAATTTGATTACTCTTTATTGAATTTAACACGTCCTGTATTTTTTATTGGAGGATTGCCTCAGATGGGAGGAGATGTTTTGGCAACAAACATTATAGAAAAATTTTTTTCAACTAGTCTTAAAAAAAACACATGTATTGTTTTTGCCGGTACTCACTCAAAGAGACAACTATCTAACAATCAATCTGAAGGTGGATGGAGCTCATTGATTGGCAAACATGGTCTAAAAGTAATAAAAACAATCTCACTTCCAACTATTTGGACTTTTGATCAGCTAGACGATACGCCTTACATCTATACGAAATTCACTTGATCATATTAAGGACATTTCAAAGTAATAGTTTTCATCTTTTATTCCACATTTTTTTATCTTGACATGTTGGCCGACATTTGGAATTCCAGAGGATATTTTTCCCATTATTTTTATGGTGTTTTCAATTTCTACTAGGCAAAAATAATCATTGTTTTGCTTTGAAAATTCGATAATCTTACCTTCATACGAACCTTTTCTCCAAGAAACTTCGTTAAAACATTGATTGCAAAATTCAGATGGCGGCCATACTATTTTTTGACAATGCACACATTCAGATATTATGAAATTTCCTTTCTTTAATTCAGATTCAAAATTCATCTTTCCAAAACCAAAACTGTAGATGATGTGGCTGCTGCAGACATGTTATGAACTAATCCTATTTTTGCATTCTCTACTTGTCTTTTGTTTGCACATGATTGTAATTGTTGTGTAATTTCAATTGTTTGTGCTATTCCGGTTGCACCTAATGGATGTCCTGACCCAATCAATCCCCCTCTTGGATTGATTTTTAAATTATTTGTAATGTATAATTCTTTTACCATGTTCATTCCCTTTCCTTTATCTGTAAATCCTAGAGATTCCAAAGCCATTGGCTCACAGACAGAAAATGCATCATGAACTTCGGCAACGTTTATATCTTTTATGTTACAATTTGACATTTTAAGTGCGGTTGCTGCAGCAAGATGAGTTGATTCCATAGAACTAAATGACATATTTTTTGTAAATCCAGCTGACGTTGTTTTCTGTCCTATTCCAGTAATCCAAACTGGGACATCGGTGAATCTCTTACATGTATTTTCTGAAGCAAGTAAAATTGATGCACCACCAGTGCACGGTCTTGAGCAATCAAGCAATCTAAGATCATCTGTTAATTTTTTAGAGTTTATTACATCATCTAATGAATATGTTTTTTCTGAAAGTGCATTAGGATTGCTTTGAGCTTGTTTATGATTTTTTACTGGTACTATTGCCAGTTCTTCATCAGTGACTGAAAATTCTCTTTTGTATGCTTTTGTAAAAATACTTGCCCAAAAAATTGGATGCTTAAATTCCCCTCTAGAATTATCCCATTCTAGAATTTGTCCTGGACTATCATATCTTTCAGCTCCTGATACTAAAACTACATTTGCTAATCCTGATGCAATGTATGAATATGCAGATACGATTGCATTTGTTCCAGAATTGCATAGACTTTCAATAGAATGGGCAATTTTAGGCTCAATTCCAGACATTTCAGATAGTATCGCAGATAGATATTTGGAGTTATTATTGGTAGATACTAGTACTGCGTCAATATCATTACGACTCAAGTTGGGACTATTGTCAAAGAGGTTTTTTGTAGATTTTAATAAAACCGATTCAATTTTTGAATCATCCTTTGAGAACTTTGTGATTCCATAAGATGCAATTCCTACTTTGGGCATTATTGTTCCTCAGAAAATGTATTTGTAAATAATTTAAAAGAATCCATCACATTTCCAACTGGATTGAATTGTATTGTTGGTAAATCTATTCCTGTTTCACGGAATTTTTGTAACTGTGTGATACATTGATCAGGTGTACCTGCAATTGTTAATGATTTTAGCATGTTATCTGAGATTAATTCATGATTTGATTCAAATCCCGATTTTTTGAATTCATCAAAAATATTTCTAGTTTCAGTTTCAAATCCGTTTTTTGATAAAAATTCACGGTATATTTTTCCAACAGAAATATAAAATGCAAGTGTTTGTTTGGCACGTGTTATTGCAATTTCTGCATCATTGGAGACACAACTAATAATTTGACATGTAACATCTATTTTTCTTTTTGATTGCATTTTCTGTATTGTTTTTGTCATTTCATTTAGTGGTCGCAAATAAAAGATCACACCATCTGAAACTTCCCATGTTAAATCTACCATTTTTTGATTAACTGCAGCTAAATATATTGGAATTTTCACTCTATGTGGTTTTATTAATAGTGTAAAGTTTTTTAAATTAAAAATTTTTCCAGAATAATTGACTTGCTTTCCAGATAACACTAGTCTGATAATCTCCACATATTCTTTCATTCTTAAAACAGGATTTTCAAATTTGTATCCATGAAAATCTTCTACTATTGGAGTGCTGCTTGTTCCAAGACCTAGTATTAATCTGCCATTTGAGAGAGTGTCTACTGTTGCAGCTCCCATTGCAATAGATGAGGGGCTTCTAGAATAGATATTGATTATAGATGAGCCTATTTTTGGTTTTGACGCTTTTTGTGATACTATGCTTAGCATGGAAAAGCTTTCCATCCCCCATGTTTCTGGAATCCAAATCGTGTCTACATTAGTATGAGATAGTATCTCTGAGCATTCTAAAACTTGATTTACTGTGAGAAGCGAGCCCAAACTGTATGCTATTCGCATAAAATGACTGTACTTCTTGGATATTCTAGTGTTTCCGATTATCTTTTGGCGGCTGTACCTGATTTATGACAAATTAATCACATGATTCCAATGCTTGATAAAATTTGGTCTAATCAAACTTCTAAAAGAAAAAACACCATTGGAAATACATAATTGAATCCTTCCACTAATTATTTCAAATGCAAGAGAAACAAAACAAAATGTAACACGCTAAGGGGCTCAATCGTGAAAATGAAGAAATTCAAACACATATCACACAATTCGTTTTGAGCTGTTGATGCAACTTTTTCTTGATTCGTTTTTCATGCCAAACATTGGAATTATTATTCACCACCCCTCAGGCATGATTTATGAGTAAAAATGGGCCAGTTTAGAGCATATTTGCAATTAATTTCAATAATTACTCACAAAACATGAAACTGAAAGTAATGAAAACTTAAGTTCATACAAGTTTTAGAATGATTATTGAAAATCTGGCTTAAAGTAGTAATTGTAGGAGTCATCATATTCTTTGCAGGTGTATTTTACTCTGCATCATTGGGTGGTCTGATGAAAGCCCCACAAGGAATGATAATCAGTGTAATTGGAGTTATTCTAATGGCAGTTGGAATTTTAACTGGACTCACACGTGGATTTAGACGTATGATGAATGAATAATTTAATTTCCTAAATCCTTAAGTTTATAGATTTTAGATTGAAATCATGGCACGAAAGAAAAATGATTTGAAACAACGCCAGAATCTTCAGTGTCATTGGCATTGTCCTTGTGAAGATTGTAGAACTGATGAAAATCAGAAAAATTATTAAAACCAATTTAGTTTCCTAAATCCTTAAGTTTTTAGAATAATTAGAAAAGATATTGAAATATCAACAATTACTTGATGAAATCAGAAAATTAAATCTAAATGAAAAATATATAAATCCAAATCATGACACGAAATTAGTTAATTTTTTCTATAATCTTCAAAAATCTAATGAATTAGATCTAATAGAAGTCAGGAAAGCTCTAGAAGTCCTCACCAATGAGTTTAGTGAAGATATGAAAGAAAATATAGGATCTATCGCTTATTTTGTATCTTTAATTGAAACCTAGTTTCTAAACTCATTCCTAAATCCTTAAGTTTTTGGAATGAGTAAAGATTCATTGAATAAAATTCTGTTATCGTCTATTCTGGCAGTAATTTTACTTGGTTCAGTATTTACAATGAATTCTGCTTTTGGAGCTGATTCATCAAAATGTCTTGGTATGACATTATGTATTATAGGAAAGGTAACAAGAATCATAGATGGAGATACAATATCTATCAAAAAACAAATAATTCGCCTTTCTCTTGTTAATTCTCCAGAGAAAAATCAGACTGGATTTTCAGAGGCAAAATCATTCACTAGTAAACTATGTCCTATTGGGTCTATCATAACAGTAGACCAAGATGATAAACAACCATATGATAAATACAAAAGATTGGTTGGAAAGGTTTTCTGTGGAGATAAAGTTCTCAATTCAGAATTGCTTTATAGCAATCATGCTAGAATTCTGAAAAAACATTGCAGTACAAGTGAGTTTAGTGGAGAAGTTTGGGCAAAAAAGTTTGGATGTTAAATAACCCTCTTTTCATGCCTAAAACATATTCAAGAGTACATAATCTTGTCAACTCTTTTAGCAATATGTGAATTATCATTGAGGTTGACGATTATGAAAGTAATTCTCAATTTCAATCATGAGTGAGCAAAGTTACATGGACGATTATGCACAAAAAAACACATTTTGGGATAGCGCTACAAAATATGCTGCATCTGCAAATAAAGATGAGTCATTTGTAAGTGAAATAGCATACATGATGGTAACCCTTCATCGAACTGGCGCCTAAAGAAACTAGTTTATTATTTTATCAAGATCTAATGAACATTCTTCAATATCTTTGAATGAGTCAATAGAGTACCACATGACGTTTTTAAATTTAACAGTAGTTAGTT
>SCUP01000063.1 GCA_004297665.1 Nitrosarchaeum sp.
TTTAAAGTGGAATGTAACTAGATAATGATATTTAAAAAAACTTGTTAAATAATTAATTATAAACTAGAGAATTTTTATGAGATATACTTGTTGTTTGCCAGTTTCATCCCATTCATATTTTGAAATTTGAACGGCCTTTACTCGTTTATTTTTTAACATCTCAGCGTATGCCTTTTTGTCATTAGTTAGTAGATCACAGTTATTTTCTTCACAGAAAGTGGCAATAACCTCATCACTACTTCCCATGGGAGGATTTGGTGGTTCTCCAACTCGGAGAATTATTTCATAATCATTTTGTATTTTAGTTGATTTTTCATCAGCCCATCCTCGAGCATTGTAATCAATCAAAACCTTGTGAGTCATAATATTTCAATAAAATTTAACCTTAAAATCTAATTGTAATTGTATTTGAGTAAACTTTTACTCTGTATAGATCAAGAACTGTAGTTAGATCTTAGACATAGGATGGTAAAAAAATCATAATAATTATGATTTTTTCTTTTTTAATTCATTTAAAGCAAATTCTATCCCATGAGACCTGCTTGCAAATGTCCTCTCTTTTATCTGCAAATCTAGCCACTTGAGTAATTCCTCATCTACTGAAATGCTAAATTTTTCTTTCATTTTGTTCTCATTTACTCCTTGGTTTGATTTATTGCCAGCCTGCCAAATCTGGGAGTAAGTAAAAGTCATCAAAAGTAATACTTAAGAAGGAGTGAGTGTTAGTAATCCATAGTAATGATTAGTAATCATCATGAATACCTGATTAGTAAAGAAGAATTTGAAAAATTAGCCGTAACTTGCAATTATTGTGACAGTAAAGTGTTGATCACCAGACTAGCAGCTCATATGATGCTTAATCATTTAGGGAAAACCAAATAACTTAAAAAAAATGAACATATGAGAGTATTAACTTGAAGAAAAGAGCTCAATGCAAGATTTGCAAGATGTATCTTTCTAGTGAAAAATTTCGAGAAAGACATTACAAGACAAGACACAAAGACAAAATTGAAACTTAAGACCAACAACGATTAGTTGCTTGGTGAGAGCTTCAATTACAGTATAATTTTACAAATTAGTATTTAGGGAGTACTGATGATTACTATGAATCATTTCTACGAGAGTCTTTTAAGCAAAGATTTCCAAATTGTTAATGGTATTCATACCAGAGTCATTCGTTAACCTACGACCAGTCCGGGGTTGGGCACTTTGGCCCAATCTTTTTAATTTCAAATCTAGTTTTCATTCTTAATCAGTTAGCTGTTTGTATCAGCATTGCCAATCCCCTTTGAATCATCTTTGATTTGGTATCAGGGGTTACACACAACGGGTGATGTCTGTGATCAGTTTTGATTACAAGTTCCAATCCTTCTTTGCAAGTTATTTCATCGGGCTGTATTCCAGACTCTAGTTGTTTTCGTGGGGACAAATATTTGGTTTGCATGTCATTATTGATGGTTTTTGAATCAATATTTAGAGAGTCTTTAACTTGTATTGAATATTGTTGTGGATTTGATTGTTCAGTTATTGCAGGGTCATGTGAAGGATCTAAATTTGTAGATTTTGAAAAAAGAATATCATAGGGCAACTCCATTTTTAGATGATAATTCCATGCAGTGAAAACGGTTTTTCCATCAGTGGCAATAGATTGCGCATCTGAAAACCCCTTATCGTTGCTGATCTTTTGTGTACTAAACGTTGCACCGCCGTCAGTGCTCTTGGAGAAGACAATCCAGCTACCAGTAGTAGTTGCATCAGTCCATGTAATGAAAATGTCTTTACCGTCAGTCACCATAAATGGCACAATTGAATTTTCTTTATTTTTACTGAGATTCATAGGAGTACTGAATGTGGCACCACTGTCAATACTCTTGGAGAAGAAAATATCGCCAATACCTTTGGAAAATTCAAACCACGTGACGAAAATATTTTTGCCGTCAGCGATAATTCTTGCTCCAACTGAACCATCAGGACTGGTACTAATGTTTAATGGAGTGCTAAAGGTGACACCGCCGTCAGTACTCTCTGAAACAAAAATATCCGTGTCAACTACAGAGTAATCCTGCCAAGCAATGAAAACATTTTTGCCGTCAATTGCAATTGATGGATATGATGAAAATCCATCATTATTGCTGAGATTCATAGGAGTGCTAAACGTTGTACCACCATCAGTACTCTTTGAGAAGAGAATTTCCATATTTTCATAACGATTGTCAGAATATGTGATATCACCCCAAGTGACAAAAATATTCATGTCGTCAGTAGCAAGTCTTGATCCATATGAAAATGTAGAACCGCTAATTTTTTGCGGAGTGCTAAACGTTGTACCACCATCAATACTCTTTGAGAAGAAAATCTCTGAATAATGATCTTCTTGGTATCGATATGTCCAAGTGACAAAAATGCTTGTCCCATCAACGCGGATAAATGGAGCAATTGAACTTCCCTGTTGATTACTAATGTTTTGTGGGACACTAAATGTTTCACCACCGTCAGTACTCTTTGAAAAAAGAACATCGCCAGCATGATTTCCCTTTGAAAATTCAGTCCAAGCAATGAAGATATTTTTGCCGTCAGTAACTACAAATGGGTTAACAGAGTCGTTTGGGCTGTTGCTGATATTTTGAAATGGTGTAAAGTCAGTAATTGCATGTGCCGGTAAGATTGCAAGTCCTGTAAATATTACAAAGAAAATTAGAAAATATTTCAGCACAATTTTGCTCTTAATATAATGTTCATAAGTATTACTACTCTTACTTTCTCCATCGAGAGTAAAAGATCATTCTGAAGAATCTGTCTCTTCTAAAAGATTAGGGTAATTGGTAACCGTAAACTGCATAGAAGCACTCTGATCATAATAACGCACTACAAGTGTATAAACTCCATTTTTGTTAAAAGTGATTGCTTCATCTTCCAAAGGAAAATTCCATGTCTTTGCAGGCTGATAAAAGAATGGATATTCAGAGCAAAAAGGTGTCATGTAATCTTTGGAAACTGTGGGTACAATGTCATCCTCATAGAATATTTCATAATTTGGAACAGTGCAACTGTTTTTTGCATGAGATATTGTAAAACTAAATGTTACTGGTTCATCATGACCAAATATGACTTTTGGAAGCATCAATGTTACATCT
>SCUP01000360.1 GCA_004297665.1 Nitrosarchaeum sp.
ATAGAGTGGCTAGCAGAAACTCCTTTTTCTCATGGTGTAATTATGGTACAAAAAGAATTTGCAGAAAAACTACTCACAAAATCTGCAAAAAGTAGAAGATCTGTTAGTATCATTGCAAATTATGCTTTTGAGATTGAAAAATTTTTAGATGTGGGAAAGAACAATTTTTCTCCACCTCCAAATGTTGATTCAGTGGTTCTTAAAATTATTAAAAAAAAATCAATTGAAAAAGATCTCATTAATGTAATAAACAAAATGTTCTCCTATCGACGAAAAACAATACAAAATATCTTTAAGCAGTTTGGAAAAGAAACCATAATAGAGAAACGACTAGATGACCTTTCAGGTGATGAAATAATTGATCTTGCAAAAGAAATTCTTAAGAGATGAGGAATATTCTCCAGCTGAAGATACCTTCTTTATTGCTGATTATATTGCAAAAGAAAAGGGGCTTTCCGCATTGGATGTTGGAAGCGGTTCTGGGTATCTAACTAAACTATTATCTGAAAATTTTACCTTTGTTGTTGGAACAGATATTAATTTTGTTGTATTGAAAAATCAAACATACAGTACAAAAAATCTGATATGTTGCCATGGTTCTGATGCGCTGAAATCAGAGTTTGATCTAGTGGTGTGTAATCTTCCTTATCTTGCAACAGATGAAATTTTGGATGCTACTACTGACGGGGGAAAAGATGGATTTGAAATTCCTAAAAAAATCTTTGATTCACTTTACAAAAATATCAAAATAGGTGGCAAATTCCTTTTTGTAACCTCGTCCCTTTCTGATTATCAAAAATTGATGGATTACGCACAAAAATTAGGTCTTAGCCCTAGAATTCTTGCAAAAAAGAAACTATTCTTTGAAGAATTAATTCTAGTTGAAGCTATGAGACGCAAGTAAAATTTTACTTTCGTAGTTTATCTTTTGCATATTTGATGATGGCATCAGTCATTTGTGTTGTACTGGCATTGCCTCCAATATCCCATGTTACTGCATTTCCTTCATTGATTACTTGCTCTGTGGCAGCAAAAATTGCATTTCTAATCTCTGTTTCTCCTAGATATTCTGCCATCCAAGCTCCTGAAAGAACTGTTGCAGTAGGATTTACTTTGTTTTGTCCTGCAAATTGTGGTGCACTTCCATGGGCTGCTTCAAACATTGCAAAATCATCTCCCATGTTTGCAGAATAAATTAATCCAATTGATCCTACAAGTCC
>SCUP01000361.1 GCA_004297665.1 Nitrosarchaeum sp.
TAAATTTGCTCACAAGAATGAGCGGGATTGCAACTCAGACAGACCAGCTAGTAAAAAAAATTTCAAACAAAAAAACCAAACTATATGCAACTAGAAAAACTGCTCCAGGTCTAAGATATTTTGATAAAGAGGCAGTAGAGATTGGGGGTGGAAAAAAACACCGATTAAAACTAGATGAAATGGTGATGATCAAAGACAATCACATTGCAGCAAGTGATTCATTGTTATCATTGATAAAAAGTGCAAAAAGAAAATACAAAAAATTTGAAGTGGAAGTTGAAAATATATCAGATGCAGTATTGGCTGCAAAAGAAGGAGCAACCATAATTATGCTAGATAATTTCTCACCAGAGCAAATTAAAAAAGCAATTCAGATTCTCAAAGAGCAAAAATTGCGAAATAAAGTAATGCTTGAAGCATCTGGTGGGATCAATTCTACAAATATTGCAAAATATGGTAGCACCGGAGTAGATATTATTTCGGTAGGCAGCATAACTAATTCAGTCAAAGGAATTGACATGAGTTTAGAGGTATAGATTATTTTTTTGCAGATTCTATTTTTGATAATAGTTCAGATACGGCTTTATTTTTCGGATCAATTTCTTTAATTTTGGTGCAGCATTGAATTGCTTGTTTATGTTCATCAAGATAGTAATGAGAATTTGCTTTTAAGAGTAAAACTTCAGTATCAAAAGTAGCGATTTTTAGAGATTTGTCAAAATATGAAATGGCAGTTTTGTATTGGTTTTTCATATAGTGTATTCCGCCAACAATAAACAAAACATCATTTTCTTCAGGAATTTTTTGTAAAATTTCAGAGCCTATTTTCAAAGCTGCATCATACTGTTTTTGCTTTACGAGTTTTCGTAGTTCTTTCTTTTTTTGAGAAATTTGTTTTATTTCAGGATTTTTGCCAAATAATCCAACCAATTCACATCACATAGATATTATCCAAATAAGATAGTTACCAAAAAATTATCTTATATTAGCTAATTGCAAGCATTCTATCTATTGCCAAACGTGCTTTGTCTGCAATTTCTTTTGGCACTATAACCTGATTTTTTTCTTGCACCAGAGCATCATAGACTTTTTTCAGTGTGATCATTTTCATATATTGGCATTCTGCTTTTTCAGATGCAGGAATGAATGTTTTATCTGGATTTTGCTGTTTCATTTTGTATAAAATTCCAGTCTCAGTTGCAACAACAAAGCTTTTTGCTTTTGAATTATTTAC